>JBDTCM010000138.1:0-6520 GCA_039923575.1 Chthoniobacterales bacterium | reverse complement strand
GTCGCCGACGCTCTCGCCCTGCGCTTGAGCGGCGCGGAAAAGGAGCGCCTGACGAAACGCGATACCGGCGACGTCGGCGCCTACCAACTCTATCTGACCGGCCGTTATCATTGGAACAAACTCATTCCACCCGAAATCAGGCAGAGCATTGGTTTTTATCAAAAAGCGATCGACCTGGACCCGAACTACGCATTGGCCTACTTCGGTCTGGCCGAGGCCTACCGGTCACTCGCGATCACGGCCGACGTGCCGCCGAAGGAAGTCTGCCCGCAAGCGATCACGGCGGCGCAAAAAGCGATCGCGCTCGATCCTTCCCTCGCCGAAGCGCATGCCTCGCTCGTCTTCAGTTACATTTGGTACGAGTGGCGCTGGACGGAAGCAGAGCAGGAAGCGACGAAAGCGGTGGAACTCAATCCCAATTCCGCCTTTGTCCACCTGGCCTACGCGCACATGCTCTCTGATCTCGGCCGGCACGAGGAAGCGATTCGCGAAAGCCGGCGGGCGATTGACCTTGATCCCGTCTCCTTGCTCGGGAACGCGCTCGACGGCGCCTTTCTTTATCACGCGAGGCGAAACGACGAGGCCATCGTCCAATTGCAAAAAACGCTCGAGCTGGACCAGAATTTCTGGATCGCGCACCTCTTCCTCGGCAAGGCGCTGCTGGAGCGAAAGCAATATCCCGAGGCGATCGCGGAGTTCACCAAGGCGCGGGATTTTTCGGGCGGAAACTCCGAAGCCATCTCCATGATTGCCTATGCCTGGACGCGCGCCGGCGATCCCGCCAAAGCGCGCACGCTGCTCGATGAATTCCTCGCCCTCTCCGCTCAGCGCTACATCCCCCCCTATAACATCGCGGCCGTTTATCTCGGACTCGGCGAGTACGACCAGACTTTCGCCTGGCTGGAAAAAGCCTATACCGATCACGATGTGCGCTTGAGTTTTCTCAGGGTCGATCCGAAGTGGCATCCGGTCCGCGACGATCCGCGCTTCGTTTCCATCCTGCAACGGATCGGCCTCGAATCGACCATGTAAACGACACCGGTGAACCCGAAAAAATTTTCCGCGGAACTCAGCCGGCGTAACGTCTACAAGGTGGAGGTCGCTTACGCGGTTGTGGCGTGGCTGCTGATGCAGGTCGCGACTCAGGTGTTCCCCTTTCTCCAGATCCCTGACTGGACCATTCGGCTCGTGATCTGGCTCCTTGTCCTGGGGTTTCCAGTCGCTCTGGTTTTGGCCTGGGCCTTCGAGATCACTCCGACAGGAATCCAGCGCGAGAAGGACGTTGCCCCTAACGAGGAAAGGCCCCGGCAGACAGGACGCAAGCTGACCGCGGCGATAGTCGTGGTTGCAGCGCTGGCGGCGGGCGCGATGCTCTTTCGCGTCCTCCATTCGCCGCCCGGCGCCCAAGAACCGCCCGCCATCGTCATCGCCGAGAAATCCATCGCGGTCCTGCCTTTCGAAAATCTCAGCGCGGAGAAGGACGACGTGTTTCTGGCCGATGGAATCCAGGACGATGTCCTGACCAGCCTGGGCAAGATCAAGGAGCTGACAGTTATTGCGCGCGCCTCGGTCATGACCTATCGCGGAACCGCGCTCGCCGGGAAAGTGCGGCAGATTGGCCAGACGTTGAGAGTCTCCTACGTCCTAGAAGGAAGCGTGCGCCGTTCGCCGAAAATCGCAGTCATCAATGTGCAGTTAATCGACACGCGCTCGTGGGTCTCGGTGCCCGCTCGAAAACCTCGCCTTGTTTGCCGCGTAATTTGAGTGCAGTTAACTGGTGCGCTTGTCATGCCTGACGAATTCCTTGAAACAATGCAAAGGCTCGGCTTTACCCGCCGAAAATTTCTCGGCGCAACGCTGGCCGGCGGAGCCGCGCTCATGACCGGAGGAGCCAGCGCTATTTTCGGGGCCACTTCGCCGGCCACAAATCCAACTTGGAATTTAGGCGGCGATCTTCCGGTCAGGCGGCTCGGTTTTGGCGCCATGCGCATCACCGGCAAAGGCATCTGGGGCTGGCCGGCCGATCGCGCCAACGCGCTCAAGGTGCTGCGCCGCGCGGTCGAGCTCGGCGTCAATCTCATCGACACCGCGGACGCTTATGGTCCCGAAACGAGTGAGCTGCTCATCGCGGAAGCGCTCCATCCTTATCCGAAAGGGCTCGTCATCGCGACCAAGGGCGGCCTCACCCGGCCGGGCCCGGACCGGTGGACGCCAAATGGTCGCCCCGAGTATCTCAAGCAAAGCGTCGAGAAAAGTCTGCAACGCCTGAAACTGGACCGGATCGATTTGTATCAACTGCACCGGATCGATCGAAAAGTGCCAGTCGAAGACTCGTTAGGCGCGCTCAAGGAAATGCAGGACGCGGGCAAGATCCGCCACGTTGGGTTATCAGAAGTGTCGCCCGAGCAGATCGAGCGGGCGCGCAAGGTTCTGCCGATTGTGAGTGTGCAGAATCAGTACAACCTCGCCGATCGCGATTGGGAAAACACTCTCGCTTACTGCGAAAAGGAGAAGCTTGGCTTCATGCCGTGGTCGCCGATCGGCGGCAACGACGGGCTCAAAGCGCGCGGCGCGCTCGAGTCCGTGGCGAAAAATCATCAGACCAGCGTATACCAGGTCGCTCTCGCCTGGCTCCTGCAACATTCTCCCGTCATGCTCCCGATCCCGGGCACGTCCTCCATCGCGCACCTCGAAGAAAACGTCGCCGCGGCCTCGCTCAAGTTGTCGGCCGACGACGTGCAGGCGCTCGACGCCTTGAAGCGCTGACGATCACTGCGGCCTGCACCGCGGGATCTCACGGGTTGGCTGGCCGCTGACTTCTGACCTCCAGAAGCCTGAGGCGGATGAGATTGCGCAACGGTGCCCGCTCTGCCTAAGCTCCCGGCCATGAAAGCTGCCGTCGACCCGTCGCCACCCACCCGCGGTTTCGGAGAGCTGTTACGGGTGGAGTTTCCACTCATTCTCGGTCTCGCGAGCGCGGTCTTCTTCCTTTGGCTGGGAAGCGCGGCCTTGGATCACATTGGTCACGTTCTGGTGCTCTCGGGAATCTTCGCCTGGTTATTTATCGGGGTGCTTTGGTCGGCGATCTCCGTCGTGCGTCACGCCGATTGTCTTGCCCTTAAGATGGGCGAGCCCTACGGCACACTCATCCTGACCCTGTCTGCGATCACCATTGAAGTAATGATGATTTCCGCCGCCATGCTGCACGGGGCGAATAACCCAACTCTCGCCCGCGACATGATGTTCGCCGTCGTCATGATCGCGCTCAACGGCCTGATCGGATTGTCGCTCCTGCTCGGCGGGCTGCGACACCGCGAGCAGTATTACAACCTTCAAGGCACCAACGCCTATCTGAACACCATTATGTCGCTGGCGGTGCTCGGATTAGTCCTGCCGGACTTCACGACCTCGTTGTCAGGGCCACGACTTTCGTCGGTGCAGGAAATATTTCTCATCTGCACCTCGCTCATTCTCTACGGGATCTTTCTCACCACCCAGGTCCGGCGGCATCGTGCCTACTTCCTCGAGGCGCAAGGCGCAGTCGCGAGCGCGGATGAGGTCGATCATCACGCCGCGCCAATGCGCTCCACCGGCTTTCACGCCGTGATGTTAATTCTTTACCTCATCGTCGTCGTGATCCTGGCCGAGAAATTTGCCTTCCCTCTCGATAACTGCATCGAGCGCTTCGGAATGCCGCAGGCTCTCGGCGGCGCGATTATCGCCGGGCTCGTGCTGGCTCCCGAGGCGTTGGCCGGGATCAAGGCGGCGCTGAGCAATCGAGTGCAACGCTCCGTCAATATCCTGCACGGCTCCGTCCTCGCCTCGATCGGCCTCACAATCCCGGCGGTCCTGCTCATCGGCATGATCACGCACCGGCCCGTCACGCTCGGGCTTGAGGGCGGCAATCTTCCGCTGCTCCTGCTCACCCTGGCGGCCAGCGTGGTCACGTTTGGGGGCGGCCGAACCAATGTCTTGCAGGGCTGCATTCACCTTCTGCTTTTCGCAGTCTTCGTGCTCCTCATATTCTGTCCGTAAAATGCTCGTGCGGCTAGCGCGCGCTTGAGCCCTCCCCGCCGCGGCGCGATTCGGTACTTTTTTCTCGATTCCGCTGCACGCCTCAGTAATGGTCGGTCCCCATGAAGATTACGCCGCATAAAATACTGTCGCTGACTGCTCTCGTTTTGCTCGCTGGATCCGGTTTGGTTTTGGCAGATGATCATTCCGCCCCCTCCATGAGTGCCGCCGCTGCCCTGACGAAACTCAAGGCCGGCAACGCCCGTTTCGTCGCCAGCGCCACGAGCAGCGCGAAGCCAACTCGCGCCCGGCGCGCGGCGACCGCCAATGCGCAGCATCCATTCGCCATCATCGTCGGTTGTTCCGATTCGCGCACTGGGCCCGAGATTATTTTCGATCAAAACATCGGTGATCTTTTCGTCGTCCGCACAGCCGGGGAAGTGGTGGGGGACTATGAGCTGGGAAGCATTGAATACGCGGTCGAACATCTCGGTGCGCGACTGATCGTGGTGCTGGGCCACGCTCGCTGTGGCGCGGTCCAGGCGGCCATCGCCGGGGATAGTGCACCCGGTCATGTCGGCGCGATCGTGCGCAGCATTCGGCCGGCGGTCCTGGCCGTGCGCAGTCAGGCTGGCGATCAGTTGGTCAATTCAATCAAGAGCAATGTCGACCACGTCGCCGCCGAGATTCGGCAGAAAGCCCAGCTCGGCGCACTCAAGGCAGATGTCCGCGTCGTGGAAGGCTATTACGACTTCGATACCGGCAAGGTTGCATGGCTGGATCGGCCTTGAGTTCGACGGCAAGGTCCACGAAATCGCGGGAACCCAAACCTGAAATCAGCGAGAACAAACTTGTTCTTGCCGCTGCACAATCGCGTTTGAACCAGCGGGCATCGCGGCGTACACGCCGCCGCCGAGATGGCGGTGCTGCCGGGGAACGTATTCTCAAGCGATCCACGGTCACGGCCAAAACTGGACGCTTACTTGCGCGAGACGGCCACCGAAGTCGCAGAGCCTGCAGGCTTAAGCAGATGGATTCCGGGGCAGGCCAGCGATGATCTCCGCGGCTCGATGTTCGATACCGGTGTCGAGCGGCGCCAATTTCCAGCCGCGCGAAGCCGCCAGTTCGGCGAGGTAGATATCGGTTGTTTTCCGGGCGGAGCGGGCCGCCGGGCCATCGAGGGCACGCCGGTCACACGGAATAAAGAGCGGTTGCTCGGCTTGAATAAACTCAGCCAGGGTCGCACGCGCATCCTCCATCGAAAACCCGAGCGCGCAGACCACGCGAAGAAAGCCAAGCTCAGTGATCGGGCAGAGAGCGAGAGTCTTCTCAGCACGCCAGGCTGCCACAGGCTCGTGATGTTCATGACTCACCACCAGATGAGCCACCAGCACGGAAACGTCGAGCAGCCAGGTCATGGGAATTCGCTCAGAATCGCGTCGATTTCCGCCTGACGAATCACGCGCGGCGCGCTCAGGACGAGACGCCCGTTAGGGCGCTTACTCACGAAGTCAGGGGCGGCGGTGCCGGGGTCATTCTCGACACTTTGCACGAGGCGTAACAATTCCCGCCGTTGTTCAGGTGTCAGCTTCGGTATTTCGGCCAGGACCTCTGCGAAACTCATAGCCGCATTCTAGCAGGAACTGATTTGCTGGTAAAGGCAGCCAATCGCGCCCGCTCTGGCGAGGACAAATCCCTTACCGCCGCTTCGATTTTTTGCCAGATTCAGGCGAGAATCCTATTCGCTGATTGAAGTAGTCCCAATGTGGCAAAGCTGACCCCGGCATTCCCGTTCGTCGACGTGAACCGCCGGGCGCAGAAAACCTCGGCGATCCCACGGCATCGCGAGATCATCGACTTCCTTGTGCAAAAGATCTGCAAGGATCTGGATATCCCGAGGCCATGGAAGCGGCGGGCAATTCTGCGATCCTCGCTGTCAAGATTTGCACCCTGACCCAGAGGTTCGCGGAGACGGCTCTCAACCATGAAAGATCCTTCCGCTTCGAAAGTTCGTCCGCCGTCCCTTTCCCCGCATCCGCACGCAAGCTGGAATGTCAAATTGTATAGCCGCCAGCCCAAATTGACGACCCAACCAGATGAAACGGGATCTCACCTGGGTGAAACGAAGTCCCAACCAGATGAAACTGGACCTCGCCTGGATGAAACGAAGTTTCCACCAAATGAAGCGGGATCTCGACTAGAGGAAACCAAGTTCCAACCAGACGAAACGGGATCTCACCTGGATAAAACGAAGTTCCAACCAGATGAAACGGGATCCCGACTAGATGAATTCAACTCCTCGACGAAACCGGTGCGGGGCGTTTTCATCTACAATTGGAAACTGATGCTCGCCTCCGAGCCTGACGTTTCACTGCAAACGCCTCAGACCGCCGGTGCAGGGCTCAGTTGTCTCCCGACGGCACGACAGATGAATGTCCGGTGGGTGCGTGAGATTTTCCGGGCGTGCCGACGAAAAAAGGTCCCTTTCTTCTTCAAGCAATGGGGT
>JBDTCM010000137.1:0-3640 GCA_039923575.1 Chthoniobacterales bacterium | reverse complement strand
TACCGGCTCGAAATGCCTAACGAGACTAAATGAAATTCGCCGTCATTCAGTTTCCGGGATCCAACTGCGACCAGGATTGCCTGGCCGCCCTGCGCGGCCTGGAGGGGATCGAAGCCGATTTCGTCTGGCACAAGGAAACGTCGCTGCGTGACTGGGATGCGATTGTTTTGCCGGGCGGATTTTCCTACGGCGATTATTTGCGCTGCGGCGCGATCGCGCGTTTCTCGCCGATCATGCGTGCGGTGGTCGAGGATGCGCGCGCGGGCAAGCTTGTCATCGGCATTTGCAACGGCTTTCAAATTCTTTGCGAAGTGGGCCTGCTCCCGGGCGCGCTGGTGCGCAATCGCTCGCTCCATTTCGTCTGCGAGATGGTGACGACGCGGGTCGAAGTGGCCGATACGCCGTTCACCCGCGGGAGCGCAGTCGGGACGTTGCTGCGTCTGCCGGTGGCGCACGGTGAGGGTTGCTATTACGCGGATGAGAAAACGTTGCGCGAACTGAATGAGCGGCAGCAGATCATCCTCCGCTATTGCGACGCAGCGGGGCGGATTGTGCCAGAGGCGAATCCGAATGGCTCGGTCGAAAATATCGCCGGCATCTGCAATCGGGAGCGCAATGTCTTTGGCCTGATGCCGCATCCGGATCGCGCTTGTGAAGAGCGCCTGGGGAGCAGCGACGGGGTGCGAATATTCGAATCGATGCTGGAGTCGCTGGCGGGCGATCGCGCGGCCGCGTGAGCGTTTTTGTCACCGGCACCGACACGGCCGTCGGCAAGACGAGCTTCACCGTCTGGCTCCTGCAGCGCTTGCGCGAGCGCGGAGTGCGAGTCGCCGGTTACAAGCCGATTTGCTGTGGCGATCGGAACGACGCGAGCCAACTGCTGGCCGCGAGCAGTCCCGGCCTGACGATCGACGAAATAAATCCAGTCTGGCTGCATACCCCGGCGGCGCCGCTGACCGCCGCCACCCTGGAGCACCGCGAGATCGATCGCGCCGCCTTGGGGGATGGTTTCGTCAGGCTGGAAGAGCGGTTCGATTTTGTCGCGGTCGAGGGAGTGGGGGGATGGATCGTCCCGATCACGACCGATTATTACACGTGCGATCTGGCCGCGGAGTTGCGCCTGCCGGTCATCGTCATCGCGCGCAACCGGCTTGGTTGTCTGAATCATGTTTTTCTCACGCTCCGGAGTGTCGAAGCCGCTGGTTTGGCAGTTGCCGGAGTGGTGTTGAACAATCTCGAGCACGAGTCAGATGTGGCAGCGAAAACCAACGCCGAAATCCTCCAGCGTTGTCTGATTTTGCCTGTCCTCCCGCGGTTCGACCGCGAAAGCGCGGCAATTCCAGTAATACTCGGTCAAATGCTGCCGGGAATCGGCCACCGCCTGTTATCCAATTGAGGTTGATTGGTGACAGTTGTGTAACGGGATTAAACACAAAATGGACGGCTAAAGTCCACGCTACCTAGGTGAAGGGGCATCGGCACATGCATTGCTAAAGTAAGTGGCACAACCTTATCAAACCTATGTTGCTACAAAAAACCCTTCACATGAGCCAGTCACTGGATGAGAGCAAAAGCCGCCTCGCCAGCATCCAGTCGTATCGCCGCCAACTCGTGATGGTCACGAAAGCGACGATGACTTCATCCAAGACGATCGATTTCGGCTTTCGTGGTCCGCTGGGATTCAAGGCGCAGACCGTGGTGGCCGCGCTCGAAAGCGATTCGCCGGATCAGTTCGCCTTTGAATCGTGGGGCGGAAACATCGACCTGATGGGCCTGGTCGAGTTTGAAGAAATGCGGCCGGACTGCACCGAGGTCACGATCGCGCTGCATTACGAGATCAGGAACAAGTTCTATGCCTGGTTGGATCGGCGCTTCGGGTTCGTCGACGCTTTTCTGACGGCGGAACTGCGCAGCCTGCGGGCGCATTTCGAAGGCATCGCGGCGCCGGTGACGGAGGGTTCGCCGGTCTACGCCATGTTCGAGCCGGTCTCGGCCTAACGAGTTCTAGAATTCTCCATTAAAGGGGCGCGTGCCGGGGCCACGGCCGCGCTCCTTTATTGTACACGAACGGCGCGCGTCTTATCGAGCCGGAGGACGTCGCCGCTCTGGAGCGCGACCTTGGCCTGCACATCGCGAATCTTCTCGCCCCGCAGTTGCACGCTGCCTTGCTCAATCAAACGACGAACGTCGCCGCGTGACTTGGCGAGGCCGAAGGCGGCGGCATAAGCCGCGACGACGAGCGAGACGATGTTTTGCTCGCCGGCTGGGGGCGCAAATTCCGGCAGGTCCGCTTGGTCGAGACGCTTCGCGCTGAAGCGGCCTTCCCATTCTTCCAAGGCACGCGGGCCGTCCGCCGGCGTGTGGAAAGAGACGACGATTTCGCGCGCGAGCTGCTTTTTCGCTTCCATCGGGTGGAGCTCCGGCGGCTGCACGCGCCCGAGAAGAAGCGGGTAATAGCGCGCCATCAATTCATCCGAAATGCTCATGAGCTTGCCGAACATGTCGTTAGGCGAATCGTTCACGGCGACATAATTATGCAGGCTCTTGCTCATCTTCTGCACGCCGTCGAGTCCCTCCAGGATGGGCAGGACGAGGACGACCTGCTGCGGTTGGCCCTCCTCTTTTTGCAGATCCCGGCCGACGAGGATGTTGAAGAGTTGATCAGTGCCGCCTAGTTCGACGTCGGCCTGCACCTCGACCGAATCCCAGCCTTGCATGATCGGATATTGAATCTCGTGCGCGCCGATCGGTTGCTGCTTTTCGAGGCGTCCCTTGAAGTCCTCCCGTTGCAGCATCTGTTGCAACGTGACGCGACTGTTCAGCCGGATGACGTCGGCGAAATGCATCTTCTTGAACCAATCGCCATTGAAAACCGTGCGCGTCTTTTCCGGATCGAGCACCTTGAAAGCCTGGGTGCGGTAGGTTTCGGCATGGGCGAGGACCTCTTCGTGGGTGAGCTGCGGACGAGTGGCGGAGCGGCCGCTCGGGTCGCCGATCATGGCGGTGAAATCGCCGATGATGAGGATCGCCTCGTGCCCGAGGTCCTGAAATTGCCGCAGCTTGCGGAGGAGAAGGGTGTGCCCGAGGTGGAGATCGGCGCTGGTGGGATCGACCCCGAGCTTGATCCGGAGCGGCCGGCCTAACGAGAGCTTCTGGCGCAGTTCGGCCTCGCTGATGATCTGCGCCGCGCCGCGCTTGAGCAGATCGAATGATTCCGCCGGGTCCATCAGGCCACGCTCACCGTGCGTCGCTCTCCCCGCAAACCCTACTTCCGGTTGAGGAGTTCTCGGACCTCGTCAATCGTGAGGGGCTTGTCTTGCTGGCTGAGAATCTTCTGCCGTGTGCCCTTCCCGAGGAAGGGACGTTGATCCGCGTATTCCCGCACCTGCGCGGCCTTGGTCGAATCGGACGACGAGCGGATGAGCGAGCTTTCCTTGGTGGTGAATTGCGTGTTCGCGTAGGCCATGTCGGCGTTGGCCTTCGCATTCGCCGCCGCCTCGGCGCGGGTAAAGGTTCGCGTCCCGAAGACTCTGGAGAGAAAACTCTTTGTGCCGGAGAAGGTCTTTTGGTTTTTTTCGTCGCCGGCCGAAAAGGATTTGGCGTCAAATTTCTTGTCGACCGACGTCCCGCCGGCGGCGTT
>JBDTCM010000136.1:0-5355 GCA_039923575.1 Chthoniobacterales bacterium | reverse complement strand
CGACGCGATCGCGCAGGGCGTCGACAAAGTGATTTTCACCGGCTCATCCGAAAACGGAAGCGACGTTGCGGCCGCGCTGGCGCCACACCACACGCCGGCCGTGATGGAACTTTCCGGCGAAGATGCCGTGCTGGTTTTTGCAGACGCGGACGTCGATCTGGTCGCGCGCGCGCTCGACTTCGGCACGCGTCTCAATGGCGGCGAAACTTGCATGGCACCCAAGAGATTGATCGTCGTCGATGCCGTCGCAGATGAGTTGCTCGCGGCTTTGCCGCCGCTGGGGAGCATCCAATTTTCAATCGAGCGCGTTGCAGATGAGGCAACCGCGGTTGCGCGCGCCGAAGCCCGCGATTACGCGCTCGGAGCTTCCATTTTCTCGCGCGATGTCGCCAAGGCCCAGTCGCTCGCGACCCAGATCAAGAGCGGCTTCGTGCTGATCAACGATTTGATCGCGCCGACCGCCGATCCGCGCCTGCCTTTCGGCGGCGTGAAGAAGAGCGGCTTCGGGGTGACGCGTGGCGATGAGGGGTTGCTCGCGATGACGTTTCCTCACGTCGTCGGCGTGCGGCGTGGCAAATTTTATCGGCACTTCGACGAAACGTCGGCGGGAGACGCGCACATTTTCTTTTCTTACATCCTGGCCGCGCACGGCCGCAGCGGGACCCGTCTGGGCGCGTTCCGCAAACTGGCCGGCGCGCTCACCAGGCGCATCCGGAACGAAAGAGCATCCTTATGAAACGAGTTGGAATTATCGGTGGAGGATTGGGCGGGCTGGCCTCAGCCTGCGTGCTGGCGACGCGCGGTCACGAAGTCGTCCTCTTTGAACGCAACGATTGGTTAGGCGGAAAAGCGGCGATCCTGGAACAGGATGGCTTCCGTTTCGACATGGGGCCAACGATTTTGACTTTGCCCTCCGTTTTACGGCGCATTTTCGCGGAGGCATGCCAGGACGTCGACGACGTGTTGGATTTGATCCCACTCGATCCGCAGTGGCGCTCCTTTTTCTCCGACGGCACCACCCTCGATCTGGTCAAGAACGAGAGCACGATGCGCGAAACGCTGACGCAATTTAGCTCCGCCGAGACCGCGGATGGCTATGCGCGTTTTCTCGCTTTGTCGAAGCGCATTCATCGCGTTTCCGAGAACTGGTTTTTCTGGCGGCCGCTCGGCGGCCTGCTCGACATGTTCAATGCGAGAAAGATGGTGCAGCCCGGGACGTTATCGGATGTCCTCGCCTTGCGCATGGGGCGCACCGTCGCGGGCACGGTGCGTTCGTTTGTGACCGATGAGCGGGTCGCGCAGATGGTCGATCACTTCACCCAATACGTCGGTTCCGCGCCGGACGCTTCGCCGGCCGTGCTCTGCGGCATTGCGCACATGCAAACCAGCGAAGGCATCTGGTATCCGCGTGGCGGGACGGCCGCGATTCCGCTCGCCCTAACGAAGCTCGCGATTGAGTTCGGCGTCGAAATCAGCATCAACGCGCCGGTCAAACGCATCTCGACTGCGAATAACCGCGTCACCGGGCTCGAACTCGAAACCGGCGCGCACCTCCCGTTCGATGCCGTCATCTCCAATTGCGATGCCGTGCGCACGCACCGCGAACTTCTCGGCGGCGTGAAAAAATTTGAAAAACGGCGGAGCTACGAGCCGGCCTGTTCCGGCGTCGTCCTCTATCTCGGTTTGAAAAAGCGACCGGCGCAGCTGCTGCATCACAATTTCGTTTTCTCGCGCGATCCGCACGAAGAATTTGAATTCATTTATCGCAAGGGCGAACCCGCACCTGATCCAACCTGCTACGTGTGCGCGCCGGCGACGAGCGAGCCCGAGGTCGCGCCACCCGGAGGCGAAGCGCTTTATGTGCTCGTGCATACGCCTTATCTCCGGCCGCATCATGATTGGAAAGAAATGCTGCCGCGTTATCGCCGCGTCATTCTGGATAAGTTGCGCACGACCGCCGGGCTCGATCTCGAACCGGAGATCGTTTCGGAAAGCGCGCTCACCCCGCAGGATATTCACGATCGCTATCGCGTTCTCAACGGTGCGATTTATGGGCTCGCCAGCCACGGACGTTTTACGGGCGCGTTCAAGCCTAACAATCGCAGCTCCGATGTGCAGGGTCTTTACCTGGCCGGCGGCGCCGCCCATCCCGGCCCGGGCATGCCGATGGTTCTGATGTCGGGCTGGATAGCCGCCGACGCGTTGGATCAGGACAGCTTGGATGGCGCTTTGCCAACTCTCGCTCCCGCGCGAGCAACCGCCGCGATCGCATGAAGCCCGTTGCTGTGCCTCAAATCTCCCGAGCATTGCTCCGGGTCTTCTCTGCCAACAGTCGTTGGTTCGTGCGGCGGCGCTTTCATTCCGTTCGCGTTTTGAATTCCGGCCTGCCGCCTTTCAACCTCGCCTCGCCGCTGGTTATCTATCTCAATCATGCCGCCTGGTGGGATCCGCTCATCTGTCTGCGCCTCGCCCAAACTTATTTTGCCGACGCCGATTCCTACGCCCCGATCGACGCGGCCGCACTCCAGCGCTACGCCTTTTTCAAACGTCTCGGATTTTATGGCGTCGCCCCGCATTCCGCGCGTGGTGCTCTGAATTTTCTTCGGACCACCGGCGCGATCCTCAGCGCTCCGCGCAACATCGTCTGGCTCACCCCGCAGGGAAGATTCATGGATGTGCGCGAACGACCGTTGCGATTGCAACCGGGCATCGGCGAGCTGGCCGCGCAAATGGGTCACGCCACCTTCATCCCGTTGGCGATCGAATACTCTTTCTGGACGGAACCGCGGCCGGAGGTGCTGATTTCGTTTGGCGAAGCGATTGTTCCGCAGGAGGAATTGCCGCGGAGCGCACGCGAGTGGGCGCAGGATTTGAGCAATGCGCTCGAGGAAACGCAGGACGAACTCGCGGCCCGCTCTTGTCGGCGGGAAGCCGCTGAGTGGCACTTGCTGGACCGGGGAACATCCGGGGTCAACGCCTTCTACAACACCTGGAGCCGGGTGCGCGCCCGCGTCACGGGCCGGAACTACGCGGCTGATCATTACGCGGAGGAATACAAATGATTCTGTGGCTCGCCGGAGCTGGTCTGCTTTTCGCCCTCGTGCCAGCGGTCTTGTTCCTCTGCAATCTGCGCCCCTACGCGCCGGCGCCGGCACGATCAGAGTGCGCTTCGCGCCTAACGAAATGTTCGGTCCTGATTCCAGCGCGCAACGAGGAAGCCAACATCGCGCTGGCCGTCCGTTCGGTCTTGCAAGAGCAGGAAGTCGATCTCGAATTGATCGTGCTCGATGACGGTTCGACCGATCGCACCGCACAGATCGTGCGCGAGATCGCGGCGCGCGATGCGCGCGTGCGTCTGGAGACCGCGCCGGCGATGCCACCGGGATGGTCGGGAAAACAACATGCCTGCCACACGCTTGCGCACCTCGCCCGGCATCCGCTGCTTATCTTTATCGACGCAGACGTGCGGCTGAACCCGGGCGCTCTCGCGCGCATTTCCTGTTTCATGAAGCGCAGCGGCGTTGCTCTGGCCAGCGGTGTTCCTGAACAGCTGACGCACACTTTCTCTGAGCGCTTGCTCATTCCGCTCATCCATTTTGTCTTGCTCGGGTTTCTGCCGATCCGGGCTATGCGCACGCGCCGCAGTCCCGCTTTCGGTGCGGGTTGCGGTCAGCTCTTTGTCGCCCGGCGCGAAGCCTACCTGGCCTGCGATGGTCACCGCGCGATTCGCGGGACGCTGCATGACGGCTCCAAGTTGCCGCGCGTTTTTCGCGTGGCCGGATTCGCGACCGATCTTTTCGATGCGACCGATCTCGCTGTTTGCCGGATGTATTCCAGTAATCGGGAAGTGTGGAGCGGTCTCGGGCGCAGTGCTCATGAAGGCCTTGGTTCGCCGAGCGTCATCGGGCCGGCCACCGTTCTGCTCCTCGCGGGCCAGGTCCTGCCGTTTTTGATTCTTGCCACGATTCTGCTCGGCGCTCCGACATCCTCCCTCGCGCTTTGGCTGACGCTGCTGGGAATCGCCGCTTCGCTTCTGCCACGCTTGATCGGCGTCAGCCGTTTCCGCCAATCACTCCTCGGCGCCGTCCTTCATCCGCTCGGCGTCTGCGCTCTCCTCGCGATCCAGTGGTGCGCGTTTTTTCGCGCGCGCCGCCATCGGCCCGCCGCCTGGCGGGGGCGCTTCTATTTTCAACCCAACCTCAACACCACCGAAACCTATGTTCCACAAAATTGATTATCCATTCCTGATCGCGACTTTCGCCAGCTTTCTCGCCAGCGTCGCCCTCTGGTTCCTCGTGAACCGGGAGTACGGCCTCTTCGTCGGCCTCTGGGTGCCAAGCATTCTCGCCCTCTGGGTCGGAGTGCGCGTCGTGATTTTGACCACCATTGTTTCGACGAATCGGAGGGACTAATGGAATACCTCATCGCAATCTTTGGCCTCGGCCTGATCGTTACGTTCGTCGTCTTTGTCGGACTCGTAAGGGCAGAGGAATTCGCGAAAGCTGAAGCGGCCAGAATCAGCCGCGAACGTCACTGAAGGCAGCGGCGGCGGTCAAACCACGCCCTGGTCCATCATCGCGTCCGCGACCTTCAGGAAGCCGGCGATGTTCGCTCCGTTGACGTAGTTGCCCGGCGTGCCGTAGGTCTCGGCGGTGTGATAACAAGCGCGGTGAATCGCTTTCATGATGGTTTGCAGGCGGCTATCCACCTCGTCCCGCGTCCAGGAAATGCGCATGCTGTTTTGCGCCATCTCCAGGCCGGAGGTGGCGACCCCGCCGGCGTTGGCGGCTTTCCCCGGGCCGTAGAGAATTTTGGCGTCGAGGAACTGGTTCACGCCCTCGATCGTGGTCGGCATGTTGGCGCCTTCGGAGATCACGTAGACGCCGTTGCGGAGCAGGTTGGCTGCGTCTTTGCCGTTGATTTCATTTTGAGTCGCGCTCGGAAAAGCGCACTGCGCCTTGTGATTCCAAAGCGGATTATGGTCGAGGTTCGGATCGAAGGGGGTGTAGACCGCGCTCTTGAATTTTTCGGTATACTCCGAGATGCGGCCGCGGCGCACATTTTTCAGGTCCATGATGAAAGTGAGCTTTTGATCGGTGAACCCCGCCTCGTCGTAAATGTAGCCGCCGGAATCTGAAAATGTGACCGGCTTTGCCCCCATGTTGATCAATTTCTCGGCGGTGTATTGCGCGACATTACCGCTTCCGGAAATCAGGCAGGTCATGCCTTCGAGTCCTTCCTTGCGGGTCTTGAGCATCTCGGCCGCGAAGTAGACCGCGCCATACCCGGTCGCTTGCGTGCGAATGAGCGAGCCACCCCAGTTAAAGCCTTTTCCGGTGAGGACGCCGGTAAATT
>JBDTCM010000135.1:0-2932 GCA_039923575.1 Chthoniobacterales bacterium | reverse complement strand
CATGGTCGGCTGGTTCCGCAGCTTCATCACGCCGCTCGTCGTGATGGTCGCGATCCCGTTCTCACTCGGCGGCATCCTGCCCGCACACGGATTGCTCGGCGCATTCTTTTCCGCGACCTCGATGATCGGGTTCATGGCGGGCGCGGGCATCGTGGTGCGCAATTCCATCATCCTGGTGGATTTCATCGAGCGGCGTGTCGCTGAAGGCATGCCGCTGGCCGAGGCCGTGGTCGATGCCGGCGCGGTGCGTTTTCGTCCCATGCTCCTGACCGCGCTGGCGGTCGTCGTCGGCGCGAGCGTCATCCTGGCCGACCCGATTTTCAAGGGACTCGCGATCGCCTTGATGGCGGGTGAGATCGCGTCGCTGCTGATCAGCCGCATGGCCGTTCCGGTGCTTTACTTCGCGACGCGAGAAAAAGTCGCTCAGCCTAACGAGTGATGCGCGGCTTTTGAATTCGACCTGGCTCACGGCGCCTGACGCACGACGAGCACCGGCCGCTCGCTCGCGGCCATCACGCCCTGGGCGACGGAGCCAAGAAAAGTCCGGGCCAGGCCGCTGCGCCCATGCGAGCCGAGGCAGATCACATCGGCGTTGAATCGTTCGGCCGCTTGTCTGATCGCTTCCGCCGCCTTCGCGCCCTCGACGATTTCCGGCTCCATCCGAAAACGATTGCGCGCCTCCGGCGGGACGAGGGAACGCAACTCGGTGCGGAGCTTCGGATTGTCCTTGCCCGGATGCGGTTGGTTTTTTCCCGAGGCCGGTTCCAAGACGTGCAGGATTTTTAAGGTCCCGCCGCGGCGCAAGATCGCGCAGCCATAAGGAATGGCGCTGTTACCCAGCTCGGAGAAATCAGTCGCGACGAGAACGCGTTCCAACTTCGGCATGGAACGCCGTGGGTGTTCTACGAGCGGTGGGGCCACTGCCACGCTCACCTCCGCGTGATGCAAAACGCTGCGTGAGACGGACCCGAAACGCAGCCGACTCCAACCGTGGCTATGATGGGTGCCGACCACGATGAGATCGAACTTTTCGCGCTGCACCACTTCGAGCAAATGACCGGCCGGATGGCCCCAGCCTGGTTCGACGGTCAGAGTCACCCCTGCGCGCGGCAAGCGCAACGCGACATGTTCGGCGAGGTCGCGCTCGAGGAAGTTTTGAATCTCGTTCGGATTTTCGGTCAACGGCATCGGCCCGTGATAACCGAGCCGGTCCGGCTCATCCGGAGGCGAATCGAGATGCAACACGCTCGTTTCACAAGGACCGATCAGTTGCAATTCGGCCACCCAGCGCAACGCCGCATCACTGGCGGGCGAGAAATCATACCCGACCAAAATTTTCAGGGGGTGTTCACCGCGCGCCCATGAGCCCAGCCGGCCGCCGGGACGGATCACGAGGGTGGGAATGGGTGAAGTTTCTGCGATGCGCTCGGCCACGCTGCCGACGAGCAGGCGGCGCGCGAGCCCATGGCCCACCGCGCCGACCACCATGAAGTGTCCCTTGCAGGCGACCCCCGCGCTAACCAGCTCATCGAAAACGGAACCGGAAAGTAGTTTGATTCCAACATCAGTGCCCAGTCCGCGCAGGCGCGTTGCCTCCGTCTCGAGGTCGCCTCGTTTTTGCAAGAGGGCTTCCTCGAAGAGGCCCGGATCCACCTGCGCCATCCCGGAATATTCCTCGACATGAGCCAGGACAAGACGCGTCCTGATCTGTCTCGCCATTGCGGCCGCGACATCCAGCGCTTCTGTCGCCGAGGGCGAGAAATCGGTGCCGCAGACAATCGGCAGTTGGTGATGCTTCTCTTTCATTCGATCTCTTGTCCCTTCTGTTCCGGGTTCGGTCTAGCCTTCCGGAATTGCTCCGCCGCAACCTACCATCGCTTGCGATTTGACGCGCATTTTTTGGCCTTCTTGGTCTATTCTCGATATGGCGCGCGATGATTCTCGAATCGCCTCGCCGGCCGCTCGTCCCTCAGATAGTGGCGCGGCCCGCGCCGCGACCGGATCAATTGCTTGTCCGTGTCGCCGCCTGTGCGGTTTGCCGGACTGATCTGCACGTGCTCGATGGCGAACTGCCCGAGCCAAAGTTGCCGCTCATTCTCGGGCACGAAATCGTCGGCCGGGTCGAGGAGATCGGCGCGGAGGTGCGCGGTTTTCAGATCGGGCAGCGGGTCGGAATTCCGTGGCTCGGCTGGACCTGCGGCGAATGCAAATTTTGCCTGACGAATCGTGAGAACCTCTGCCTGCGCGCCCGCTTCACCGGTTACACGATCGACGGCGGCTACGCGGAATACACAGTGGCAGACGCGCGTTTCTGTTTTCCCATGCCGGACGACTACGAGGACGTGTCCGCCGCGCCGTTGCTATGCGCTGGCCTGATCGGCTATCGCTGTTTGCGCAAGGCCGGCGACGCCAAACGACTTGGGATTTACGGCTTCGGCGCTGCCGCGCACATCATCGCGCAGGTCGCGCGGTACGAGGGACGCGAGATCTTCGCCTTCACCAGCCCGGGCGACGTGACCGCGCAGGATTTCGCGCGCCGGCTCGGTGCAACGTGGGCCGGCGGTTCGGATGAAACACCGCCGCAAACTTTGGATGCCGCGATCATATTCGCGCCGGTCGGTCCGCTCGTGCCGGCGGCGCTGCGCGTCCTCGAGCGCGGCGGCACCGTCGTCTGCGGCGGGATTCACATGAGCGACATCCCTTCATTTTCCTACGACGATCTCTGGCAGGAACGGACGATCTGTTCCGTTGCGAATCTGACCGGCACGACGGCGAAGAATTCCTCGCGCTCGCGCCGCAGATGCCGGTGCGCACCGAGACCCAGGCTTTCCCGCTCGCGCAGGCGAACGAAGCGCTCCGCGCGCTGCGCAGCGGCGCGCTCAGCGGTGCGGCGGTGCTTGTCCCTTAAAATCTCCTTGGGGAATCGAGCGCG
>JBDTCM010000134.1:0-4901 GCA_039923575.1 Chthoniobacterales bacterium | reverse complement strand
AACTGGCGGACGTCGCCGCCGGAACCGGCAAACCTCGCGATCGGCGACGAATGGGCGAAAGCGCGCGGCTCCCTCATCCTCGCGGTGCCGAGCGCGATCATTCCTGAGGAGGTAAATTTCCTGCTCAACCCGGCCCACCCCGATTTCCGGCGCGTGAAAATCCCGAAGCCGGTGCCGTTCCATTTCGATCCGCGCCTCGTCGGTCGTTAGGCCGGCGCAGCCCCTTGCCCGGTGGGCCATCGGATGCCATCTTGGGCGCCTCGATTTTCGCCGAAGTAGCTCAGTGGTAGAGCAACGGTTTCGTAAACCGTAGGTCGCGGGTTCAATCCCCGCCTTCGGCTCCACCTCTTCGGCGTGGCTGGTTTAATTCCGGAGCCAAAAGCGCGCTTTCGGTCAGCGCGATCCCAAGAAATGTGAGATGAGATTTCCCTTTTTTCGGCGGAATCTTCCCGTTCATTAGGAGGCCGGAAACGTTAATCCAAGATTCGGGCAGAAATGGAACCGATCATCGATCTGCAAAGCGACGCGTATTTCATGAGCGAAGCGCTCCGCCAGGCCGCGCGCGCCTATGAAGCGGAAGAGGTGCCGATCGGCGCGGTCGTGGTGTGTGAGGGGAGAATCATCGCCCGCGCCTTCAACCAGGTGGAGCTTCTGAAGGACGCCACGGCGCACGCGGAGATGCTCGCACTCACCCAGGCGGAAGCCGCGGTTGGCGATTGGCGGCTGACCGATTGCGACCTTTATGTCACCAAAGAGCCTTGCCCGATGTGCGCCGGCGCGCTCGTCCATGTGCGCGTGCGCCGCGTGATTTTTGGCTGCGCTGATCCGCGCGGCGGCGCGGCGGGTGGCTTACTCAATCTCCTGCAGAATCCGTCACTCAATCACCAGTGCGACATCACCCCGGGGATCCTGCGCGATGAATGCGCGAGTCTGCTCCGGACGTTCTTTCGAGAGAAACGCGCGCGCGATGTGGCGGCTGCCGCAGCTCAGATTAGTGACCCTCGATGATGGTGAGTTCCTGATGTGAGCAATCGGAAAGTGGCTGCCTCGCAAGGACTCGAACCTTGACAAAGAGATCCAGAATCTCTCGTGCTACCATTACACCACGAGGCATGGAAATGGGACGAGACCTAACCCCCGGTACCGTCTCGGCGCAAGTTGCTTTCCGGCGCGTCGTCATCCCGAGCGAAGCCGGAGGCGCAGTCGAGGGATCCCGTGGTGTTGCGGTGAAGGCACGGCTCCAATAAATCCGCGCGCGTCGGGGCTTCACGGTAATTCGACGGGATCCCTCGGCTTCGCTGCGCTCCGCTCGGGATGACCTGCCGCACCGCGCCCCGAAAATCGCCCGCACTTGCGAAAGCAAGAAGTTCATTTACACTGGCCGCTCGTTTATGGCAGAAAGCAGTGACACGAAAGAAATGAAGGAGTTCCAGCTCCACGAGAAAGACACCGGCAGCGCGGATGTGCAGGTCGCACTCCTCACCCGCCGGATCTCGCAGCTTACGGAACATCTCAAGAGTCACGCCAAAGATCATTCGTCGCGCCGCGGTCTCCTCAAGATGGTCGCCACGCGTCGCAGCCTCCTCGATTACCTGAGCCGGTCTAAAAACGACCGCTACAAGAGCGTGATCGAGAAGCTGAACCTGCGGAAATAGCCGCGGCACAGTCTCTGGCGTCGCTCGCGTTCAATCGCGCGCCGCTCACGCCATTCGTTTAACAAGAACACCACCGGCTTCCAGGCCGATCGTGCACCTTGAATTTAGGTTTTAGCCCCGACGCTTCTCGGGTTTAAAACCTACAGTCAGGGTGACCGGCCTGGATTTCGCACATCTAGAAAGCATCCATGCAACACAAGGTCACGGCCCAAATCGGGTCCACAGAAATCAGCATCGAAACCGGCAAAATTGCCAAGCTCGCCGACGGCTCCGTCATTGTTTCCTGCGGCGAAACCATCGTCCTCACCAGCGCTGTCTCCGCGACCAACCTCAAGGAAGGGCAGGATTGGTTTCCGCTCACGGTCGATTACCGCGAAAAAGCCGCCGCCGTCGGGAAATTCCCGGGCGGTTATTTCAAGCGCGAAGGGCGTCCGAGCGAAAAGGAAACGCTCACCTCGCGCATGACCGATCGGCCGCTCCGCCCGCTTTTTCCGGCCGGTTATCTTTACGACACGCAGATCATTTCCATCCTCCTCAGCGCGGATGGCGAAAACGATCCCGACATTCTCGCGATCAACGGCGCCTCGGCTGCGCTCTGCGTTTCCGATATTCCCTTTGCCGGGCCCATCGGTGCCGTCCGTGTCGGTCGCGTCAACGGTGAGTTCATCGCCAACCCGACCCACGTCGAGCGCGAACAGAGCGATCTCGATCTGGTTTACGTCGGGACCGAGAACGACGTCATCATGATCGAAGGCGCGGCGAACGAACTGCCGGAAGAGGAGTTCATCAAGTCGCTCGAGTTCGCGCACGGTTACGCGAAGGAAATGATCCGCATCCAGAAGGAACTCTCGGCCCAGGTCGGCAAACCGAAACGCGAGATGCCGTTGCTCGAAGTGAAGCCGGAAATTCTCGAAATCGCCGACCGCTTGGCGGGCGATCGGATCGAGGCCGCGCTCTACACCGAAGGCAAAGTGGCGCGCAGCAAAGCTGTCGGCGGATTGCGCGACGAAGTGAAGGCCGCGGTGCTCGAAAAATTTCCGGAAGCGGACAAATTCGCGATCAACCAGGCGTTCGATTACATCCAGAAAAAATCTTTCCGGAGCAACATTCTCGATAAGCAAAAGCGAGTCGACGGCCGCGGCTACGACGATCTGCGCAAAATCACCTGCGAAGTCGGCGTGCTCCCGCGCGCTCATGGTTCAGCGATTTTCCAGCGCGGCGAAACGCAGGCGATGGCGCTCGCGACGCTCGCCCCGATCGAAGAAGCCCAGAACATCGACGCCTACGGCGGCGGCGAAAACTCGAAGAGCTTCCTTTTGCACTACAATTTCCCGCCCTTCAGCGTCGGTGAGACGGGCCGTTTTGGCGGCGCCAGCCGGCGCGAAATTGGTCACGGCGCCCTCGCCGAGCGTTCGGTCGAGCCGGTCGTGCCATCGAAGGAAGACTTTCGTTATGCCATTCGCATCGTGAGCGAAGTGATGGAATCCAACGGTTCCACTTCGATGGCGAGCGTTTGCTCCGGCATGCTCGCGTTGATGGACGCGGGCGTTCCGATCAAGACACCGGTCGCCGGCATTTCCGTCGGCCTCGTGACCGAGAACGACGAGCAGGGGAATTTGAAACGTTACAATCTGCTTACCGACATCATCGGCTCCGAAGACCATTTCGGGGACATGGATTTCAAACTATGCGGAACCAAGGATGGCGTGACCGGTTTCCAACTCGACCTGAAACTTCCGGGCGTGAGCCACAAGATTCTGGCCGAAGCCGTTCATCGCGCCAAAGACGCGCGCATCAAAATTCTCGGCTTCATGGCCGAAGCGCTGGCCGCACCGCGCGAGTCGCTGAGCAAGTACGCGCCGCGGATCGAGACCCTCAAAATTAATCCGGAGAAAATCGGCGCGCTCATCGGACCCGGCGGCAAGACGATCAAGGGCATCGTGGCGGAGACCGGCGCGGAAATTAATATCGAAGACGACGGTTCCGTGCACATCTACGCGACGAGCGGCGAGAGCATGGCGCGGGCGAAAGAGATCATCGGCGGCATGACCAAGGAAATCGAAATCGGCACGATGTATCAGGGCCGCGTTGTCTCGATCAAGGAATTCGGCGCTTTCGTCGAAGTCTTCCCAGGCAAAGACGGCCTTGTGCACATTTCCGAGCTGGCAGATTTCCGGGTCAACCGGACCGAAGACGTGGCCAAGATCGGCGAAATGATCTGGGTGAAATGCATCGGGATCGACGACAAAGGCCGGGTCAAACTCTCCCGGCGCGCGGCGCTCAAAGAGCGCGGCGAAGTCGAAACCGGCGTGCCGATGGGAGATGGTGGAGGTGGAGAACCGCGCGGTGAATATCGCGGCGGAGACGGCGGCGGACGACGCGATCGCGGCGAGCGCCGTGGTGGTGGCGGAGGTCGCGGCGGTCGGGAACGCCGGCACGACGAGCCGCGTTCTTCGAGCGAGCCTCCTCCTCTTCCGCAGGCGCAGTCGCAATCGCACCCCGAGGACTACGAGCCCTCGCGCTAACGTTGTAGACGTTTCGCTCTGCGAAACGCGGGACTGCGCGCCGCTTCGGAGAGCCGTTCCCGCGATCTACGCCCATTGCAGCGCGCTTCGCACAGCGAAGCGTCAGTTGTAGCCGGGATCGGTGATCCCGGTCAGGGAAACCGTGGCTGCGCGCCAGTCCGGCCGGGATCACCGATCCCGGCTACAACGCGAATCCCGTGCGCTGCCACGCTAAACATGTACTTGCGAAACGCAGGACTGCGCTTCGCTTCGGAGCGCCGTTCCCGCGATCTACCTCCATGCCCGCACTTCGGAGAGCGAAGCGGCTACAGGGCTTTTCGTTAGGCGAGATCTCGCGCGTCACTTTCTTTTCCGCTCCGTGTCGAGCTATTTTGTCGCGTGGCGACAGAAAAACTTCTCGTCGCGTTCCAAATTATTTTGCCAAGCTTGAGTCGCTTCATAGAATTGCCCTCGCACTTCTCCGGCGCTTAAAATTTATCAACCTGTTTCCAATTTTCTGAAGCCACTCTTTCCTTTTCTTCCAGCTCTCGCGTTTACTTGTTGTCGGCGGCTCGCGCGCCGGTTTAGTCTCCGCTAATCCGCTATGGCGAATTTTTTCCCGCGCTGGACCAATTGGCTGCCGCTCAAGCTTTCGATTTGCTCGACCCTGGTCGTGTGCGGATTGACGGCGGCGACGTGGTATTACGTCACGCCGAAGTACACGCACGTCGGCTACGAGCCG
>JBDTCM010000133.1:0-2506 GCA_039923575.1 Chthoniobacterales bacterium | reverse complement strand
GGAAGCTGAGCGAAAGATCACCCGGCGCCTGCAAGTCCGGGGTCACGATCTGGCTCAATCCTTTCGTCGTGGGATAGGCGGTGGAACGGACGAACACCAGCACCGCCAGAAGAGCGATCAGCTTTTTCACCGCGCGAAGTCTGAAGTTGGAACGGTTCTTCGCCAAGCCTTAAAGAATGGGACGCGGGTGGTTCAGGCGTAAACGAGGAGGTCGATCTCTTCCGGGAGCAGGCTGGACACCTCGCGGACGAGGTTGCCGCGCAGGAGGTTGACCATGGCGTGCCGGCCGGGCGCGCCGAGGATGAGCCGTGAAGCGCCTAACGTTGCCGCGATGTCGACGATCGTCTGCGAAGCGGAGTCGCTCACCGCGTAGCAAAAAAGCGGCGGATTATCCGGCGAAAGGGCCCGCGCATTCTCGAATATCTCGCGCGCCTCCGGGTCCTGCTGCCACTTGCGTTTCGCATCCTGGTCGGTCATGAAACGCTGTTCGCGCACGAAGAGGAGGTAGAGTCGACGGCCGGTTTCGCGCGCTTCGCGCAGGGCAAAATCGAGGGTGCGGCCGGGGCCGCGAATGGCGCAGAGCATCGCTTCGCCGCTCGGCGCTTCCGTCGCCGTTCCGCCGTTCGTTACCGGGGTAGGCCCCGTAACTTGAACGGGCAATATTTCCGGCTCGATTGTTCCTTCTTTTTTCAGCCGGCTTTCCTGCACCAGCCCGCGCAGGATCAAGCCCACCGCAAGAATGGTCACGACGAAGTAGCGCGCGTTGGGTTTATCGATCAGGAGTGAGACCTCGATCGCCGCCATCACGATGAAGGTGCCGAACATGAGCGTTCGCTCCCAGGTCTTCATCGGTTTCGTCCGATCGGTCGCAGTCGCCCCGAGATTGGTCGCGATCGCGCCCACGACGCCAACCGCATACAACTCGGCCAGCCCGGCGACGTCCCGGACTCCGATGACGAGCCCCATCGGCAAGAGCACAGCGAGGAGGAGTCCGAAATTCGGCACGCCATACTTGTTGAGACGCTGGAAAACTGCCGGCATCTCGCGGTCGCGCGCCATCAGGAACTGGATCGTGATCAGCGCCACGATCGAGGTGTTGACGGCCGAAAGCAGAAGACAGCCGAAAACTATGCTGACGATCACGCCAAAAATGTGACCAAGGGGAGCACCGAGGGCACCGCCGACGAAAGTCTGCCCCATGTAACGGAGCATGTAATCGCGCACCCCGTGCGCGCCCGGCGCGTTCACTTCACCATGCACCGTCTGTAATCCCGGCAAGGCGTGCATCGCCAGACCGAGCAGGGCGGTGAAGAGACAGACTTCGACCATCACCCAGAGGAGAGCGGGCGTGGACGTCTTGGTGACGGAAGGGTTCTCCTCGGTGCTGCCCGGGTTGAGCCGCATCACG
This sequence comes from Chthoniobacterales bacterium, assembly GCA_039923575.1. Classification (GTDB taxonomy): domain Bacteria; phylum Verrucomicrobiota; class Verrucomicrobiia; order Chthoniobacterales; family UBA10450; genus Palsa-1392. The sequence continues at coordinate 1,098 of JBDTCM010000133.1, read as the reverse complement.
CCGGTCGCGTTCGCAATCGCTTCCACCCCCGAAAGCGCGAGGACGATGGCCACAAACCCACTCCAATCGCGCCAGAAGCCTCCTTGCAAAGGCTGAACATTTCCGATCGCGGTGCCGAGATGCGGAATGCTGAAGGCCGCGAGGGTAATGACGACGATCGCGGTCGGCACCGAGATGAGAAAAGCCAGACCGCCCGTGTGTTTGGGTCCGAGCAAATTGAGCAGACCGATGATCAGGATGGCGAGCGCGGCAAACTTCTCCGGATGAGGAACGCCCAGGTATTGGAAAGCGGAGAGCGAACTGATCGCCGCCGTCACGAGGTAGTCCGCGATGAGCAGAAACGCTCCTACGATGGAGATAATCTCGGAGCGGTGGCGAACGCTGGCGTAAACGCCACCGCCTTCCGGATAAAGCCGGCAGACGATGATGTAATTGATCCCCACCAGCATGGTGAGGACGCACATCGCCACGATCAGCCAGAAGGAGGCATAACCGCCGACCGCAAAGGCGAGGCCGATGACGTAGGCTTTGCTCGTGCCCCAGTCGCCGTAGAGGATGGCAGCCGCGCGCGGCACATCGACGTTGCGCGGTCGTTTTACATTGGTCGGGATCAAAAACTTCGGATCGAACTAGCGGTCTCGCGCGACGAAACCGATCTTGCACTTTAATGATGCTGACGAGGTTAGCTGTCGGGCTGGAGCCATTAAATGCTCTCGATGTCGCACACATCGTTCGCCCCGATCCATTCGCGTTACGCGAACGAAAGTTGGGTCCCCCGCTGGCCCCGCACTCGCGGGGGCCATTAAGCAGAACAAAGAACTGCGCCGATGCTCTGATTGGGGAAGCCGGAAGTCAAGCCGCAGTCAGATGCGCCAGGACTTCGATCTCCGCGGTCTGCGGGAACATGTCGAAAGGCGTCACGCTTTGAAGGGTGAAGCCCGCGCCGAGATCGGCGAGATCACGCGCCAGCGTCGGCGGATTGCAGGAGACGTAGAGCAGGGTGGCCGCCGGATATGCCCGCAGGATTTCGCGCACGTCGCCGCCCAAGCCGGTCGCCGGCGGATCCATGATCACGGTCGTTAGGCTGAGATCGGCGCG
>JBDTCM010000132.1:0-4858 GCA_039923575.1 Chthoniobacterales bacterium | reverse complement strand
GCGGGTGGCGCCGGTGGCGTCATTGACGCCGGCGTTGATGGCGCGTTCATCGAAGCTTTTCGTTAGGCTGCCAAGGAGCTGGCCAATCCCGCCGAACAATCGCACCAGGCCATCCCAGAAATAGCGGTCGAGGAAGTCGGCAAGCCGCGCGACGAAACGTGCGAAAGCCAGAATCGTCCAGTCGTAAAGTTCATCGAGCCACATTCGGTTCTCGAGAAAGCGGAACAACGCCGGCTGCACGCGTTCAAGCGGATCGCTCGCCCCCGACCCGCGATAAAACCAAACGCCGAGGCCAATGCCGAGTGCGACCAGAGCCAGCGCAACGTAGAGCCCCGGCTGGATGAGCTGCGCCAAATCATGGTGCGCGCGTTCGCCCGACAAATAATCGTGCAACCACGGCCAGGCCGGCGTGAGTACGACGCTGAACGCGAGCGCGCAAAACGCGAGCACGAGCAGCGGCCCGGTGATGACCGGCGGACTTTCGTGGGCGTGCTGCGACGCCGCACGACGCTCCCCGAAAAAGACGTAGATCATCTGCCGCGTCATGTAGAGCGCGGTCAAAACGACGCCGGCCAGCATCAGGTAATGCGGCACACGCGAAGGCGACCAGAGCGAAGTGGCGTGCAGGATTTCCTCTTTCGTCCAGGCGCCGGAAAAAAAGAGCGGCACCCCGCTCAACGTCATCATGCCGATGGCGTAGGTGAAAAACGTCACCGGCATCAGCCCGCGCAAACCGCCCATCTGGCGGATGTCCTGTTCCTCATCACAACCGTGAATGACCGAGCCGGAACCGAGGAAGAGAAGCGCCTTGAAAAAACCGTGTGCAATCAGGTGCATGATCCCGGCCGCGACCCCCCCTACGCCTAACGACACCATCATGAGGCCGAGCTGGGAGACGGTCGAGTAAGCGAGGATGCGTTTGATATCCCATTGCGCGAGCGCGATGAGCGCGGAGATGAGCGCGGTGACGACGCCGATCCAAACCACCACCGCCAACGAAGTCGTCACGCCGTTGACCGAGCCTGACGAAAAGATGGGATAGACCCGCGCGACGAGGAAGACACCGGCCGCGACCATGGTGGCGGCATGAATGAGCGCGCTCACCGGCGTCGGACCTTCCATCGCGTCGGGCAACCAGACGTGGAGCGGGAACTGCCCCGATTTCCCGACCGCGCCGCAGAAAATGAGCAGGGCCACGAAAGTCGCACTCGCCCCTAACGAGAGCAGACCGGCGCTTTCAAGCGCGCCGTTCCCGCCATCGTAAAAGAGAAGCGTGCCGCTCTGGCCGTAAAGCCAGAGCATCGCGAGAAACAAACAGACGTCGCCGATGCGCGTGGTAATGAACGCCTTCTTCGCCGCGGCGGCTGCGCTTGGTTTGTGGATCCAGAATCCGATCAGGAGGTAGGAGGAGAGCCCGACCAGTTCCCAGCAAACGAAAAGCAGGAGCAGGCTGTTGGCGATGGCCACGCCGAGCATGGCGGCGGAGAAAAACGAGAGGTAAGCGAAGAAGCGGACAAAATTTTTGTCCGCCGCCATGTAGCCGACGCTGAAGACGAAAATACAAAGGCTGACGAGTGCGATCATGACAAGCATGACCGCCGCCAGTGGATCGAGCACAAAACCGAGCCGGAGCGCCTGTTCGCCGAAAGTGAACCAGGTGAAGTTGTGGAAGACGCGATAACCGGGCGTCTGCAGCGTTGCGACAAAGGCCGTTACGGAAAGAACCAGGGCAAAAATTTGGCCGAGGATCGCGAGCCCGGCGGCTGCATTGCGCCGCTGGTTCGAGAGGCTCAAAATCACGAGCGACGCCGCCAGCGGCACGGTTGGGATCAACCAGAGATGAGAGACAATCCAGTCGCTCATCCTTTGAGCTGGTCGAGTTGGTCGACGTTGACCGTCCGATAATGCCGGTAAACCGCGATCACGAGCGCGAGCCCGACAGCGGCTTCAGCGGCCGCAATCCCGATCGCGAAGAGCGTCACCATCACGCCGGTGGGGGGCGCCGGTTGCGGGCCGAAGCGCCAGAAAGCGATAAAGTTAATTCCGGCCGCCGCGAGCATCATTTCAATTCCGATGAGGATAAAAATGGCGTGCCGTCGGCTCAGCGCGGCGAGCAAGCCGATGCAAAAGAGCGCGGCCGAGATGATGAGGAAGAGTTGGAGCGTCGGAGTCATCGCGTGGCTAGCTCTTGGATTGGGGAGCGCGTGCGCCTCGCACGCTGGCGATGGCGCTCTCGCCATTGCGAACTTTTTCCCCGTTCGCTTTCCGGCGAGGCGCCGGAAAGAGCGTGCGAGGCGCACGCGCTCCCCAGACGAAGAATCGCCGCGCCCCGTTTCACCGCTTTTCCTCCAGCACGAGGACGAGTGCGCCGATCAACGCCGCGGTTAGCAAAACGCCAACGCATTGCAAGGGCCAGACGTAGTCGGTCATGAGCGACTCGCCGATTTGTTTGACGGTCAGTGGTGCGATCGACGGCGCGGGAGCGGAAAGACCGCCTGACTTCAAAATCGCCCAGAGCAAACCGGCAAAGACCGCGAGCGCCACGACCACGCCGCTCCAGTTGAAGCCGCGATCTTTTTCCACGTCGCGCCGGGTGAGGAGAATCGTGAAGACAATCAGAACCGCGACCGCGCCGACATAGACAAAGACCTGAACGAGTCCGACAAATTCCGCCCCTAACAAGAAGTAAAACAACGCTACTCCGACAAAGGCGAGCGCAAAACTGAGCGCGGCATGGACCAGCTTCGACAGTGTGGCCGCGGCCAGGGCTGCGGCCAGGGTGAGGACGGCGATGAAGATGAAAGCGACGCTGTTCATTCGGCGTAGCGATAAGTGCGCGGGGCAAATTTTTTCCCGGTCTCGAGCAAACGGGAAAGAGCGAAATAGACCGCCAAAATCAGGCCTGCCGACCAGAGCGAACCGGCCAGGCGCCTCCCCTCGTAATACCAGATCGCCGCCGCGATCACGCAGGTGAAGGCCATTGGGAGCATGAATTTCCAGGCAAAATTCATCACCTGATCGACCCGCATGCGCGGGAGCGTGCCGCGAATCCAAATGAAAACGAAGACCAACGCACCCAGCTTGGCGAAGAACCAAAGGTAGGAAGGAATGAACTCAAGAAAAGGCAAGGGCGCGTGCCAGCCGCCGAGGAAGAGCGTGACCGCCAGTCCGCCGACCGCGAACATCCCGAAATATTCCGCGAGGAAAAAGGTCGCGTATTTGAAGCCGGAATATTCCGTCATGTGACCGGCGACGATCTCCGACTCACCTTCCGGGACATCGAAAGGGGTGCGGTTCGATTCCACCAGGCCGGAGACGAAAAACAAAATGAAAGCCACCGCTCCCCAGGGCGTGAAGACAAACCAGTGCGGAAAGATGCCTAACGAGTAGCCGCCCTGTGCGGCGACAATCGCATCGGGCGTGAGCGAGCCGACCACCATCACCACCGGCAAGACCGTGATGATGAGCGGCAGCTCGTAGCTGACCATCTGCGCGATCGCGCGCATCGCCCCGAGCATGGAGAATTTGTTGTTGCTCCCCCAACCAGCCATGAAAACCGCCACCTCGGTGGTCGAGCCGACGGCGAAGAAAAAGAGAATTCCACCGTCGATCGTAAACGGCGTCATGTTGCGGCCATAGGGAATGATGCCGAGCGCGAGAACTGCCGCCGCCGCGATCAGGATCGGGGCGAGAAAATGCACCACCTTGTCCGCCCGCGCCGGCACGATGTCTTCCTTGATCAGCATTTTAATCCCATCGGCGGCCGGTTGGAGGAGACCGAAGGGCCCGACGCGATTTGGTCCGAGCCGGTTCTGAATCCGGGCCAGGATCTTTCTCTCCCAGACGGAGACGAGCGCGAAAAGCGTCAGAAAAACGACCAGCAGCGCGGTGATATTGAGCAGGCTGGAGACGACCTGGCCGACCCAGTCGGGCGCCCCCGTGAAGAGGGAAAGGATCTGTTCCTTCGCGTTGACGAAGATCTGGTCGAGAAAACCGGGCACGTTGCGTTGAAGGAAAGCGAGGTCTGCTTTCTTAAGCAAGAGCGGAATGGCGTTCGCGCCCCCGAATCAGATTGCTTTCCAGGGCGGTGGCGCGCCGCAGAAAATGCCATATCCTCGCCGCTGGCTGGACAAGTTTGTTCTTCTGTTATATCCCGCGTGGGACATACGGTATTTGCAATCGATGAATCATCCTTGGCTTAAGGGCGGGACATCAAGGGGCGGACCGCTCCGGCGGAGAGCGCGCGACCCGGTGCATTTTCCAGTTACTCGTTAGGCGACCGCGCCCGTGGCGGGGAAGAGAGAATCATTTATGACAGACTATGTGGCAGAGTTGATGGCCCGAGTGAAGGCCAAGAACCCGTCGGAGCCGGAGTTTCATCAGGCGGTCCAGGAGGTTGCCGAATCGCTCACCGTCGTCCTCGAGCGACACCCGGAATACGTCAAGGCCAAGATTCTAGAGCGCCTGATCGAGCCCGAACGAGTGATGATGTTTCGCGTGCCGTGGCTGGACGACGCCGGCGAAATACGGATCAATCGCGGGTTCCGCATCAACATGAACAGCGCCATCGGACCCTACAAAGGCGGATTGCGTTTTCATCCTTCGGTCAACCTCGGGATCCTGAAATTTCTCGCCTTCGAGCAGGTCTTTAAAAATGCCCTAACGACCCTGCCGATGGGCGGCGGCAAGGGCGGCTCCGATTTTGATCCGAAAGGAAAAAGCGACAACGAAGTAATGCGCTTCTGTCAGGCGTTCATGGCGGAACTCTTTCGCCATATCGGCGCCTATACCGATGTGCCTGCGGGCGATATCGGCGTGGGCGGCCGGGAGATTGGCTATCTCTTTGGCATGTACAAAA
>JBDTCM010000131.1:0-14817 GCA_039923575.1 Chthoniobacterales bacterium | reverse complement strand
TTTCCTTTGTCGTCGGGTGCTCCCACATTTTTCCGTTCATGGCCGGCGCGAGCAGGATGGGCGCGCGGGTGGCGAGCGCGATCGCGGCCAGCGGATGACCGGCCAGACCGTGCGCGAGTTCCGCGATGATGTGGGCGGTGGCGGGCGCGATGACGAGAAGGTCGGCGCGATCGGCCAGCGCGATGTGTCCCGGATGCCAGCTTTGCTTCTCGTCGTAGAAACCGGTTGTGACCGGATTCTTGGAAAGCGTCTGCAAAGTGAGCGGGGTGATGAACTCCGTCGCGTCCTTCGTCATCACGACGAAAACATCGTGGCCCTGTTTGACGAACAGGCTGGCGAGCTCGGCCGCTTTGTAGGCTGCGATCGAGCCGGTCACACCGAGAATAACGTTTTGCTTCTTTTTCTTCATTGTCAGGCCAAAACCATTCGGCTGCTCAGATAACGCTCCGCCCTCATGATGTGGCGAAACTTGAGCAAATCCTCCTCCACCGAACGGCTGATGATGGTGTAGCGATAATCACGCCAGTGCTCCATCTCGCGCGCCGCGGTTTGCAGGCGCGACTCGATTTGGGCGGCCGTCTCCGTCCCTCGCTTGGTAAGGCGGCGGCGCAGCTCCTCGAGATTGGGCGGCATGATAAAGACATCGGCCAGCGCCTGGCGAACAAAAGCGTCGTCGTATTCCCGAATGGAAGCCGCGCCCTGCGTGTCGATGTCGATCAGCACGTCGACGCCCTGGTGCAGGTTGCTGATGATCGGATCGCGCAGGGTGCCGTAGAATTTTCCGTGCACGTTAGCGTGCTCGAGGAATTCTCCGGCTGCGGCGCGGGCGAGGAAGTCGGCCTCGGAAAGAAAATGATAATCTTCGCCGTCGATCTCACCGGCGCGCGGCGGGCGGGTCGTGCAGGAGACGGAGTAGACGAAATCGGGCGTCTGGCGGAGCGCGTCACAGAGGGTCGATTTCCCGGCGCCGGAAGGCGCCGAGACGACGAAAAGAATTCCGTAACGGCTGAATTGCTTACTCAAGGTTTTGGATCTGTTCGCGAATTTTCTCCACTTCCGATTTGCAGGCCACGACGTGGCTTGAAATCTCCGCGTCGCCTGCTTTCGCGCCTAACGTATTCAGTTCGCGCGAAATTTCCTGAGTGATAAATTCGAGGGTGCGGCCGACCGGTTCATTCTTGCGCAGGTGATGAGCGAATTGCGCGAGATGACTTTCGAGCCGGGTCAATTCTTCGGAAACGTCGGAGCGATCGGCGAAAAGGGCGACTTCCTTGAGCAGGCGGTCGTCGTTAGGGGTGAGATCGAATCCGGCCTTGCTGATCCGCTCGCGCAGGGTTTCGCGATATTTCGCGGCCACCGCGGGATGCATTTTTCGCACTTCCTTGAGCGATTGCCGGACGACCTTGAGCCGATGGATCAAATCCTTCGCGAGATGTTTACCCTCCCGCTCGCGCATCTTGATCAGTTCACCGAGCGCGCTCCCGAGCGCTTCTTCGAGCGCCGGCCAGGTTTCGTTAGGCGCGAGACCATCCTCGGAGAACCGCATCACCCCGGGCGCCTGCAAGATCATTGCGATCGTGATCTCACCGGTCACGCCCAGTTCCTTTTGCAGGGAGCGCATCCCGTCGTGGTAGGAACGCGCGAGCCCTCCATCGAGGGCCAGGTTGCGCGCGCTCGACGCGCTCCGGTCGTAGCCGACGACGACGTTGGTGCGCCCGCGGGTCAGACGCTCGCCGACCAATTGCCGGACGCGCGGCTCGAGCGCGCTCAGCTCCCGCGGCAGATTGATCACGATGTCGCTCTGCTTGCGGTTCACGGAGTTGACTTCCACGCTGATTTTCGCGCCGCCGCGTTCGCTTTCGCCGCGGCCATAACCGGTCATGCTTCTCATTCGGGTTGCAGCTTCGAAAGATAGCGAGCGAAGCACAAATAGAAACGCGCAGTCATTGTCGCGACCCAGGAACGCCCCGGCCGTGGGTGGGATCGCGCAGCGGAATTTCCTGCTGATAGAGAGAAAGGTCGAGCTGCAGTTGCTGAACGATCGACGACTGGCGGTCGGCCTGCGCACGGCGCGCGCCTTCCTGCGCGGCGTCGATCGCGTCCTCGAATTGTCCGGTCTCGGCATAGGCGGCGGCAAGCACACGCCAGGTCATGAGGTTGCGGTCGGCTGACGTCTCGTTCGCCTGCTGCGCGAGCTCGAGAGCGCGGCGGCCGTCGCGCAGCGCGTCCTCGGGGGCGGTCGCGAGAATCCAGGCGAGGCTGATCCCGGTGGCGACTTTGTCGGGCTGGAGGCGGAGCGTTTCGCGCCATTCCGCCATCGCTTCCGCGATGCCGCCTTGTTTGAGAAAGGCGGTGGCGAGGTTGTTGTGCAGCTCGGCGTTGCCGGGTTCGATTTGCAAGGCGGCCTGCCATTCCGCGATCGCATCCTTCGTCAGCCCTTTTTTGAAGAGGGCGCTGGCGAGGTTGTTATGGGCATCGACTTTTTGCGGATCGAGCCGGAGCGTTTCGCGAAACTCCGCAATCGCAGGGTCGAGCTGGCCGCTGCGCTGAAGCGCGATGCCAAGATTGTAATGGGCCGCGAGGTTGTTGCGGTTGGCTTCGAGCGTTTTTCGAAAAGAGGGGATGGCAGCGGCCGATTCGCCTTTTTGCAGAAGAGCGTTGCCAAGGCTGTAAGCGGCGTCGGAGTCGGTCGGTCGGATGCGCAAGGCGGCGCGAAACTCGGCGATGCTCTGGTCGATCGCGCCATTCTGGAAAAGTGCCTTGCCGAGATTGCGGCGCAGCTCGCTGTCGTTCGGGCGGAGCCGGATGACCTCGCGGAAATATTTGATCGCTTCTGGCAGCTCGCCTTTTTGAAAGAGCGCGTTGGCGAGATTAGTCAGGCCATTCGTCTCGTAACGAATCCGGAGCGCGGTGCGATCGTGGGCGATCGCTTCGTCGAGCTGACCGATTTTTAGCAAGGCCGTTCCCAGACCGCGCTCCGCCACGTCGTTGCCCGTCGTGACGGCGAGAGTGTGCCGCCAAAGCGCCACCGAGCTCGACCAATAATCCACCTGCTTCCAGGCGAGCATCATGAGCATGGCCAGAACCATGGCCGCGGTGGCGCTGAGGAGCAGTCGCCGCAGGCGCCAACCGGCGGTGAGATCGGCGACGCCCCAACTGATCATCAGATAAATTCCGATCTGTGGCAGATAAGTATAACGATCGGCGTGCGCCTGGCCGCCGACCTGCACGAGACCGATCACCGGGACCAGCATCCCAAGATACCAAAACCAACCAGTGACCAAATAGGGACGGCTCTTCCGGAAGCAGACGACCGCCGCCGTGACCAATAGCGATGCGAGCAGCGACGCACCCACGAGCCAGGGGGGAAGGGTTCCTCGCGGGTGTGGATAAAAGACCGCGAGGTGAAGCGGCCAAACCATTTCGCGCAGATAGACCCAGACGGTAACAAGCGCATTCTCGACCCGCCATAAAAATGGCAGGTCGGTAACACCTTTGAGCGCGGGCTCCTGAGCGAGAACGGTTGCGACCGAAAGAGCCGCCGCGAGCAGGACAAAAGGAAGCTTCTCCAGAATCAGCCGGGAAAGTTTGGCGCCAGACGCGGAACGCCGGAGAGGCCAGAAGTCAAGAAACAGGAGAAGGCAGGGAAAGGTTACCAACATCGCCTTGGAAAGAAGACCGAGAGTAAACGCGATGGCGACGAGCAGATATCGGCCGAGGGACGGTTTTTTCGCGTAACGAGAGTAAGCCCAAAGTGCGAGGAAGAAAAAAACGCCGCTCAAAACGTCTTTCCTTTCCGAGATCCAGACGACTGACTCGGCGCGCAAAGGATGAATGGCGAAGAGAGCGGCGACGAAGGCGCTGCGCCAGAGCGCGCCGGTCATTGACTTTAGGGTGAGGAAAAGAAGCAGCACCGCGAGGGTGTGCAGAGCCACATTCACAAGATGGTAACCGCCGGCGTGCAAGCCGGACCACTGCGCATCCAGCATGAGGGAGATGGAAGTGAGGGGATGCCAGTTGGCGACCAGCGGATGAGTGAAAGCCCTAACGAGTCCAGCCTGGGTCAGGCCGTTGCTGATGAAAGGGTTTTGATAGACGTAGAAGCTGTCGTCGTAGTTGAAGAAATCGAAACGAACCGTCCGGCCGAAAATGGCCACGGTGATTGCCACGAGGGCCAAACAGATTGCCGGAACCACCCAGCGCGTCCTGGAGCGGGGCGGAGGACTCTGGGATTGGGGCGGCTGGCTCTTGGGGCGGGGCGGCGGGCTCTTTGGCGGACTAACTTTCGCCGCCGCGGCCTTAGGCGGGAGCTTTCGCCTGGCCCGTTTTTTCTTTTTCTTCACGGACGGTTGTCGCGTCCTGCGCCCGCCCGCATTCGCCCGCGCCAGGCCGTCGCCAAACAGCCCAGGCCGTAGTGTACGCTGGCGGCGAAGCCAATCGAAGAAGCTTCCGGGAAATACTTCGTCGGGCAGCTGATTTCCCCGATCGAATAACCCAGAGCGATAACCTGGACGAGGATCTGGTTATCGAAGATGAAATCATCCGAGTTCTCCTCCAATGGGAGCCGCTCGAGCAAAGACCGCGCGAAGGCGCGGTAGCCGGTATGATACTCCGAGAGCTTTGCGCCAATGAGCAGGTTTTCGATCAGGGTAAGGAACCGATTGGAGACATACTTCCACCAGGGCATCCCGCCGCGCAGCGCGCCGCCGCCGAGGATGCGCGAGCCGAGGACACAGGGATAGAGCCCGCTCGCCACCAGCGATGCCATCGCGGGGATGAGCGCGGGGGTATATTGATAGTCGGGGTGGATCATGATGACGATGTCGGCGCCCGCGGCGAGAGCGAGGCGGTAGCAGGTCTTCTGATTCCCGCCATAGCCGCGGTTTTGCGGATGGACCTCTACCTGCACGTTAGGCAAGGCGCGCGCCATGGCGGCGGTCTCATCTTTGCTCGCGTCGTCGACCAGAATAATCCGGTCGACAATGCCATGCGCCATCACTTCGTCGTAGGTCTGACGCAAAGTCCGGGCGGCATTGTACGCCGGCATCACCACCACAAGTTTCTGATTGTTTATCATCCCAGGAGTTGTGCGAGGGCGCGACGATGGGGCGAGGGAACCGGGAGGTCAGCCAGCGCGCCGCGCGAGAACCACTTCTGATGTTCGTTAGTCATGATCGCTTGGGACTGTGCGAACACGGCCAACGTGATGCGATGGCGGGTAAAAGGGAAATCAAGTTGCAGCAATGGCGAGCGCCGTGGTCTGCTCGCGAGGCGCGGCAGGATCCACATCCCGCGCCAGCGGGCGTGCGATTGCTCGAGGAGAATCCGGTTTCGCCTCAGGGTAAAAGCGTGTGGCTCGGTGAGGTGAATGGTCGCCGGTCGTTTTCTTTTACGGGGTAGCAATTCTGGTCGCTCGGCGCGGCAGTGTTTACGCACCGGACATTCTCTGCAACGCGGTTGGCGCGGAAGACAGATCATGGCGCCGAGATCCATCAAGGCGGCGTTATGATCGCGCGCGCCTTTTTCGGGAAGTAGAGCCTGGGCCGTGCGCCACAGATGCGCCTGCCCGGCGGCGGTGTCGATCGGGTCTTGCCAATTCGTTAGGCGCGCGAGCACCCGCGCGATGTTTGCGTCGACCGCCGGCGCGGGCCGATCGAAGGCGAAACTGGCGAGCGCGCCGGCCGTGTAGCGCCCGATACCGGGCAGTCGCGCGAGCTGCTCGGGACTGTCGGGGAATTTGCCGGCAAGATTCTGCGTCACAAAACGCACCGTCGCCTGGAGATTCCGGGCCCGCGCGTAATAGCCTAGCCCCTGCCAGGCGTGCAGCACCTCGGATTCATCGGCCTGCGCGAGCGCGTCGAGATCGGGAAAACGCGCCAGCCAGCTATTATAATAAGGAAGGACAGTCTCCACCTGGGTTTGCTGGAGCATGAACTCCGAGACGAGAATCGCATAGGGATCCCGGCTGCTGCGCCATGGCAGATCGCGCCCGTGCAACGCAAACCAGCGCTGCAAAGCCGATCGAAAAGCGCCGCGGTTGATCATTTCCAAGATGGCATTGCCCCGTTATGGAAGAAGTGTCTCGCGCGGCGCAGCATTAAAATTTCCGGCAAAGTGAATTCGTATACCGCTCCTCTGACCCAGCAGCAAGCATCGGCTCTCCAGGCGCTCCTGCGCGAGCTGGGTTTCGATTTTTCGCCGAAACCCTACACACTTTTCTTTGCGCAGAAGAATAAGCTCAGTGTCGCGGTCTACGAGAAAGGGCCAAAAGTTCTTTTGCAGGGCCGCGGGATCGAGGACTTCGTTAGCTTTGAACTCGAACCCAAGATCCTCGGCGAAGCGCGGCTCGGTTATGAGGAAGTGCATTCCCCGGAAATGTTCGAGCCGCATTTCGGGATCGACGAAAGCGGGAAGGGCGATTTCTTCGGGCCGCTCGTGATCGCCGGCGCATATACGGATCGCGCGATCGCGAGAACATTTCTCGAGAACGGAATTCAGGACAGCAAACGGATCGGCTCCGACGCGAAAATCCGCACCCTCTCGAAAATGATCCGGCAGACACCGGGCGTGGCGTTCGACGTTGTCGCGATCGGCCCGGAGCGCTACAACGATCTCTACGAAAAATTCGGCAATCTCAACAGCCTGCTCGGCTGGGGTCACGCGCGGGTAATCGAAAACCTGCTCGAGAAACGCCCGGATTGTCCGCGGGCGTTGTCGGATAAATTTGCCGACACGCGCGTGATCGAGAAAGCGCTCTTGCAACACGGCCAGCAAATTCAACTCGAGCAACGGACCAAGGCGGAATCGGACTTTGCGGTCGCGGCGGCTTCGATTCTGGCCCGGGAGGGGTTCATCGACTGGCTGGAGCGCCAGGGGAAACGAGCCGGGGTGACGCTCGGCCGGGGTGTTTCCGCTCCGATCAAGGAGACGGCGCGCAAGATTGTGGAGAAAGAGGGACCGGAGGCGCTGCGGCGCTATGCCAAGATCCACTTTCGCACCGCGCACGAGATCGCGCCCGACCATTACGTGGCTCCTCCGCCCCGCCGGGAGTGGCGGCGGTAGCCGGGGGAGCCCTTCTTTTCTCCCCGGGATTGGCCCATGCAGCCGAGGGGGTCGCGGCAAGGTTCCTGCTCTTTCCTAGCCGCGCCTCATCCTGCCGTGGAAACAAGACTGCTCATTCTGAACTCCGATCCCGTTTTCGAGGACCGTGCGCTGGCCATGTTCGACGCCATGCGCAAAGTCGAAACCCGCATCGTCCGCACCCTCTCGGAAGCCGTCTACATCCTGATGCGCGAGAATTTCGATCTCTTCGTGGTGGAAGGCGAACCAGCGGTCGCGATCGGACAGGCGACGAACACCCGCCAGCACTTTCCCTCGCTCGAGGTCATGTGCCTGACGCAGGAGACGAACGACCCCAAACTGCGGGAAGAAGCCACCCAACAGAATATCGAACTGGTCGCGACCGACTGCAGCGATCATCGCTTGCGCAGCCGCTTGCGGCGCATCGTGTCGGCTTTTGAACGACAATCCGGGACGCCCGCCGAAGGAATCGATCCTTGCCATTCGCTCGTCGGCAACCTGAATCAATTTTCTGCCGCCGAGATTTTGCAAATGAGCTGCATGAGCCAGCGCAGCGGCCGCTTCACCTTCAAATCGAGCCGTGGCAACAGTGAAATTTACCTGCATCACGGGATGGTCCGGCACGCGGTCTATAGCTCGCTCGAAGGCGAGGGCGCTGTGGCGGAGATCTTCCGGTGGCGGCAGGGCCGATTCTATTTTGAAGAAGGCATCATCAGCCAGGTGCAGACGGTTAATCGGCCGTGGACCCACCTCTTAATAGATAATCTGCAAAAACTCGATGAGACCCTGCAGTTGACCAGTGTCCAAGGAAAAAGATGAGAGACACCACCCTCGAAACGCAAATCCGGCTCCTCACTCTCCAGGTGGAGAACTGGAAGAAGTTGCACGATTTCATCACCTACGCGCTCGACAAATCCAAGCCGATCGTCTCCGCTGACCAGGAGCGCCAGTTCACCGAAATCCGCGGCCTTCTCCTGCAGGAGAGCGAACACGTCTTTAGCGCGGTCAACCTCGTCGCGGAGCTTTCGGGCAAGGCGATGAACGTGCTGCAACGGGCCACCTCGATTCGCGGCGTGCGCGATCTCTCCGCGGAAGAAACGCGGCGTCTGGAGGCGGATTGGAACGCGGTCTTTACCAAGATCGGCGTCGTCCAGGGCCAGCTCAAGGCCCAGCGCCGGGAGTTGCTCAGCCGCAACATCCTCACCTTTTCGCTGGCGCGGCTGTTTCGCCTGAAAACGGCCTAGGTCGAATTCCTAGCCGCAAAATCTCTGTCGAGGCAAGGACCTGGGTCGGCCAGCCTCTTACTGGCAACGCGGTAAATATTTGTCATTGCATCCGCTCAGCGGAGGGTCGAGAGACGAATTTGGTACACCATGAGCAAGCTCACAAAACGCGACATCGTTGTCTCGATCAGCAATCAAACGGGAATGGTGCAACACCAGGTCTTCGAAGTGGTCCAAAAAACTTTGGACCAAATCACTGATAGCCTGGCGCGCAACGTGGCCGTGGAGCTGCGGAATTTCGGTGTTTTTCAGCCGCGCCTGACCAAGCCCCGCGTCGGCCGAAATCCCAATCAGCCAGGAAGCAGTTTCGTCATCCCGCCGCGGGCGACCGTGAAATTCAAGGCCGGCAAGATCATGCGTCAACGCGTCGAGAAACTCTCGCGCGAGATGAAGGAAGCCGAAGAGAAGCGCGCCAATGGCGCCACCATCGCTCCCGGTTCGAATGGCGGAAGCCACTGAAGCGGAACGATTCGCGAGTTTCGCTTCTGACAGTCGGGAAATGACCCGAAACCAGCCGGACGATAGGTTCTAAACTTCCGGCGCCTGGCTGGCCGCCAATCCACTTTTGTGCCAGGCAAACGATTGCGCTAAGAAATCCATTTTCATGAAAAGACTCTTCTCCGTTCTCGCCTGCTCTGCTTTTTTCGTCGCTCTCCCGGCCCGGGCAGGAATGGAGGTGGATGAAAAAACCGCAGTCGCTTCCGGCCAGACCGCGAGTGATGCTGTCCCGCTCGATCTCTTCAAAATCGAGCAGGCCTACATATTCGAGAGCGATCTAAACCATGGCGGCAGCCTGGGAAAGCAGGACGAGATCCACAACGAGATCGAGTACGACCATCGGTTCCAGATACGCGACAATATCTATTTGCGGCTGGGCGTTTCCTACGAGCGTTTTGATTTCGGCAGCACGAAAGCACCGGTCCCCAATCATCTCCAGAGCCTGGCCGGCATCGTCGCTCTCGACATCATGCATGGCACCGATGTGGGCGCTTTCATCGAGTTCCGGCCCGGCTTCTACACCCAGAGCGATTTTGGAATTTCGTCGTTCGACGTGCCGATCACGTTAGGCCGTATCTTCGTCCTGGAACCGGACAAGCTTTACCTTTTCGGCGGCGCCTACGCGGCCTTCCTGAAGGGCGGTTACCCGGTGATTCCGCTCCTTGGCGTGATCTGGATTCCGAACGATAAAGTGCGCCTGATGGGCGTTCTGCCGGAACCGAAAGTAATTTATTCGCCGACCGATAAGCTCGATCTCTGGGTCGGGGGCGAGCTCGCCGGCGGCTCTTACCGGACCGATCGCAACGACGGGATTCGACCAACGAAACTCAACGGCACACAAGTTGATTTCAGCGACTATCGGGCGGGCGTGGGCCTGACCTACGAGTTCGCGAAAAACTGCAGTGTGGATCTCGCCGGCGGCTACTCGATCGAGCGGCACTTCGCCTTTCACCGCGCGGGCGAGAATTACCGGACCGATCCGTCACCCTACGTGCGCCTGCAATTGAAAGTGACTTTTTGAGTTGCGCCTCCGGTCCTTTCCGCCGATCAGGCAACGTTCGTTAGGCGCAACCTGCTGCCTGCTCATGCTGGCGGCCGGCTGCGCCCTCGGCGCACCCCTCGACGAGCTGCGCTTGCGCGCCCACCTTCCCCCGGTGGATTTGGCCGCGCTCAAGCGCGGTCAGATCATCGTGGAGAAGGGGTCCACTGGCGGTTTTGCGCGCGGAATTCACCTCGAGTCGTGTTATTTCATTCACGCGCCGATGAGCGTCGTGGGCGAGACGCTGCTCCACTGGGATCCGCTTCGACACAAAGAGCTGGAGGTTCGTACTTACCGCGAGTTCTCGCTGCCCCCCGCGGCCGATGCCTTCAAGGCCCTGCGACTGAACCCGGCCGTCCCGGATGATAACTGGCTGCTCCAGCAAACGGCCAAGATCACCCAGGGCGCGGCGCCGGGCGCGCTTCACCTGACGAATGAAGAAGCGGAGTTGCTGCGCCAAAAACCGGGCAGCCCGAGCGCGGCCTGGCAGGAGATCTTGCGCCGGCGCGCCACCGCGCTGGCTCGCGGCGGAATAGCCGCGGTCGCACCCTACGCGGTCGGTAGTGCCATCTCGCCCGCCTCCGAATTGCGCGGTCTGCTCACGCTTGCCCCCAAAGCCGCATGTCATTTTCAATCCGTGACCCGGGCGCAACCGATCGTCGCCGGCGGCAAACCCGCGAGCGAGGCCGTCGGTTACTGGGAGGCGACCCAGGTGCGCGACCACACCACCTTGCAGCTGGGCGTTTTCGCGGCGCAGAAGTCACCCGGATCCTGGCAACTGATCGACTGTGTTTATTATCCGACGGACACCTATTTCATGGCGCTCGATCTCTTCCAGCTCTGGCCGGTGGACGGCGGCACTCTCGTCTGGCAGGTCGGCTTCGTCTCCGCGCCGTTCCGCAGTTATCTCGGCGGGATTGATCGTTACATCGCGGGCAAACAGATGATGCAGGAGACGATCGACACGATCCAAGCTTTCCGGGCCGACGTCGGGAAGTAGGGCCGGGACGTCTACAAGACCCGATAGACGCGCAGATCTTCGCTGCGGATTGCCGGAGTCGAACGCGGCAAGAGTTGCAACCAGTCTGGCGGAGAGGGAGTCGGCGCCGCCAAACGATAAGCGAGCGTTTCGCGAATCCGGGGAGCGCTCTTGTTGCCCTGCCACATGTAGTGATAGGCGATGACGTTTCCGCCGCTCGGCGTCACAACCACATAATTGATCCCGCGCGCACGCGCGATGCGGTGCGCCGCCCCTTCGTCATAAGTGGCCAGAAATTCCGCTTCGTCGCGGATGCCACTTGGATTATCCCAATAGAGCGAGCCCACGCTGCGGATTCCGGTGACATAATTGATCCAGGCCTGGCGCTCCTTTTGGCCGCAAAAGAGAGCGATCGGATTTGGAGTTTTGGCATCGGTTTGCAGGATGCTCGCAACCTCCATCGTGGCCAGGCGATCAATCACCTCTGCGCGCACGCGCGGCGGATCGTGCTGGTTGCAGCTGATGCTCCAGCCCGCGATCAAGCCTAACGAGAGGCAGATGCAGATCGCATGAAGAAGAGGAATTGACGTCAGCCGTCCTGCGGATTGCCGGTTGGTCCCGCCCGCGGCGGCCGGATTTCGGTCGTGCCCAAGGTCAGCAAAAAGAACCGCCGCCAAGGCGGCGGCACTGGCGCCGGCGATTCCGGCCCAGCGAAGTTGCACAGAGCTGAGGCCAATCGCGACCGCCGTCGGACAGGCGCAGACCAGGAGCGCGACGCGATCGCGCATCGTTCGACGACCGAGGAGTGCCCGCCAGAAAGCCGCCCCGACCAGAAAGATCGGTGCGCCGAGAATCAAAAGCCCGCGCGCGGGCGAGAGCGGCTGAAATTCCGCAATTTCATGATGCACCCGCTGCATGAATGGCTGTCGCATCGCGTGCCACTCGGCGGGACCGAAAAACAGGGTCGCGGCAATCCCGACCAGGCTGGCTGCGCTCGCCACCGCGATCAGGAGATTGACCTTACGTCCTTTGGCGATGGGAAAAAGGAGTCTTTGGGCGCGGCAGAGAAATTCACCGCCTAACAAGAAGCCAGGCGCGTAAACCGGGTGATTGACTTCGAGCCGCGTGGTAAAAGGGCCGGGCGCGTATTCGATGAGATAAAGAATGATTGCGGCCGCTCCGCCGGTCACGCCAAACGCACGCCAGGCTTCAGCCGTCGGAAGATCGGCGGTGGTCCCGTTCGCGCTCGAAGCGGTCGATCGTTCGCGATGCGCGACCCGGGAAACAATCATGCCAGCGAGAGCTCCGAGTCCCGCCGCGGCCAGGCCAAACGCCTGCTGGGTTGCGCCGATCCAGACTGCAATTGCCGCGGCCAAACCCGCGGCCGCGAACCATCCGCGCGATTCCTTCTTCCGAATCGCCGCCGCCAAGGTGACCAACGTCGCGAAACAAGCCAGATCATGCCAGCCATGGTGACCCGGAACGGCGTAGGCGAAGTCGTCGTAGACTCGCGGGGCGGTTCCAAGAAAAAGGACAGCGATAGCTGCCGCCGGGAAATTTCGGAGCAGGCGGCCGATCGCAAGAATTGTGACGAGCGCAAAGGCGTAGAGAATCGGTCCCGACCACATCGCGGCTGGCAACAGAGCCTTGCGCAGAGGAATTCCGGTCGCAACCGACCAAACCTTTCCGAGGACGACCAGATACCACGCATTCAAGGACGCCCAGGCGTAGTTTGGCCGGCCCAGAGGCGCGTTGTCCATCGGCGTAAAACGCACGCGCAGGTTCCCGGTGTCGATCATGGTCCTGGCATACGAGATCCAGTAAAAACTGTCCGCGCAGCGAAAAAAGGGTATGTCGTCAAGCCGCGGCAACCGCTCCGATGCCCTCGCAATCTCGACTTCATTGCGCAACCCGCCTAACCAAACGCCCGAAAAAGCGCAGGCCAGACCAAGAGCTGCGAGGAGAGGAAAGGCGAAGCGTCGCATGGTGGGTTTTGTTTTCGGCCAACCGAAGTTCCGGTCTCGTGGTCGGGAAAACCACCGGCGCATTCGCAAAAAGCAGTTGCCATGCCGCCCTGAAAAGCCGGAAATCAGGCGCGCTGCGCAACCTCCACCGGACTTTACGATCGTCTTCTGGTGCCAGTAAGCCGCATCTGTGACCTTCTCTTTCAACAGGTATGCGGCAGGAACGTCTACATTGTGTGTGACAAGCAATAACCAACCGCGCGAGGTTTGTGGTCGAAGCGCAATCCGCTGGGAGGCTATTCCTGGATCCGCTTCAGGAGGAACGCTGCGCCCACGAAGGTCACGATCGCTCCGACGAAAAGGAAGATGAGGTCGCCGCTGTAAAAGGACAGTCCGGCGCGATAGAGATTCACCAGCCGGAAGGCCCGGCAAAAATGGGTGAGGGGGAAGAGCTCGGAGAGATAGCGAATAGCGGGCGGGAGTTGTTCCAGCGGCGCGAACGCGCCCGAGAGAACAAAGATCGGGAGAAGGAAGAAAACCGAAAGCTGGATGGCCTGTGTCTGGGTGCGGGAAAAGGCCGAGATGAGGAGACCCAGCCCTAACGAGCAGAGAAGGAAGAGCAAACAAATCAGCGCCAGCATGTGGTACTGATGGAAGCGGACATGAAAATGCCAGCCCGCGACGACGATCACGACGAGAATGAGGAGAATGGAAATCGCGAGATAGGGCAGAATTTTTCCGATCACGATCTCGCTCCGCCGGAGCGACGTCACCATCAGTTGATAAAGTGTGCCGGACTCTCGCTCGCGCGCGATCGTGCAGGCGGTGAGCGTGACGGTGAGCAATTGCAGGATGATTCCGATGATGCCGGGGACGACGTAGTCGATGAAACGCTTCTCGGGATTATAGAGCACTACGGTCTTGAGTCCCCACTGGCTGAGCGCCGAGACGAACTCTTTCCGCACTGCGACCGGTAGTTTCTTCCCGAGATCAATAACCTCCTGGGGCAATTCATCGACCGTGGCCTCGAGTTGTTTCTTCTGGAATTGCCCGAGACTTTCCTGGATCCGGCCTTCCAGCTCGTCCGCCGTGTTGGTGTCGCTGCCATCGAGATAGAGCGGGAGCGGGATCGGATCTCCATTCTTCAGGCTCGCGCCCCAACCGGGTGGAATGACGAGCGCCGCCTGCACATGTTCGCGCAGCAGATCCGGGCGGCCGCTGATTTCCTTGGCCATTTTCCATTTGAAAGTGGTCTCCGTTTTGAGCTGGTTGACGAATTGATCGCTCTGCGGCGACTGGTCGCGATCTTCCAACATCGCGGGCACGTCACTCGATCCCGTCGTGGCAAAAGCGTGCCCAAAAATAAGGGTAAAAACCGGCGGTAGAATGAGGAGGAGAACGAGAATGCGCCAGTCGCGATAGATGTGGATGAATTCTTTCAGCGCCACACTGCGAATCGCCTGTAAAGAATGGATCCTCATATCGCCTCCTGGTTCAACATCGCGGAGTAGCCCTGCGAGTAGGCGGTAAAAACGTCTTCCATGTCCGGTTCCGCCCAGCGGTGGGCGAGGAGTTGGATGTCGGAATACGGCCAGCGGCGCTGCCACTCCGCCAGGAGCTTTTCCGCATCCGGCGCGTAGATGCGCAAACTCCCGCTGCGCAGCGAAACGCCGAGGATGCCGGAAGTTTCGCGCAGCCTAACGAGCGCGTCCATGGGCGGTTTGGCGTCGAGCTCGAGCAGCTTCGCCTTGAAGGTCGCCTTCAAGGCGCGCGGCGAAGACTTCGCCAGGAGGAGGCCGTTGTGCAGGAAGCCGACCTCGGTGCAGCGCTCCGCTTCATCCATGTAATGGGTCGTAACGAAAATCGTGATGCCGTTGTGGCTCAGATCGTAGAGCAAATCCCACATCTGTTGCCGATGCACCGGATCGAGGCCGGAGGTCGGTTCGTCGAGAAAAAGGAGCGGCGGCTCATGCA
>JBDTCM010000130.1:0-8299 GCA_039923575.1 Chthoniobacterales bacterium | reverse complement strand
CTTCAGTTGAAACTTTTTGTAATTAAAGGAAACATCGTACGGCGGAACGCGCTGCTCCGGTTCACCCGCGAGGAGGACGCCGGGCGGATAGGTGATGGGGGCGTTGATTCGACTGTAGACGAACCAGGCGGCCACGAGGACCGCGATGCAGGCGAGGGATTTCAAAGTCGGGTAACGCTTTAGGAGCAGATTTGGTGCTCGCCTGTAGACGCTTCGCTCTGCGAAGCGCGGGAGAAACCGGCACCCGGGGCGAAAACGTGCCCGGTTGCCACACCCAAGCTCGCGTTTCGCAGAGCGAAACGTCTACATCACCATGCCGCCGTCGACAGTCAGCACCTGGCCGGTGATGAATTTCGCCTCCGAGGCAGCGAGAAACGCCACCGCCGCGGCAATATCCTCGCCTTCGCCAAACTTCCCGAGCGGGATCTTCGCCAGAATGGTTTCCTTCACCTGGTCCGGGAGGACGCCGGTCATGTCGGTGACAATGAACCCGGGCGCGACCGCATTGACGGTGATGCCGCGGCTGGCCAGCTCGCGTGCGAGCGATTTCGTCAGGCCGATCAGCCCGGCCTTGCTCGCCGCGTAGTTGGCCTGCCCGGCGTTGCCGGTGATTCCGGCGATTGAGCTGATGTTGATGATGCGGCCGCTCCGTTGCTTGATCATCGCGCGCATGATCGACTGGCTGAAACTGAAAGCGCCTTTGAGGTTGGTATCGACGACCGTTTCCCAATCTTCGATCGGCATGCGCATGCTCAGACCGTCGCGTGTCACCCCGGCGTTGTTGATCAGGATGTCGACCCGGCCGAAGTCTTCGAGGATCTGCGCGCCGGTTTTCTGCACGGCGGCGTGATCGGCGACGTCGACGGCGTAGGCTTTGGCGGCATCGGGATGGGCAGTGTTGATCTCAGCGGCAGTCCGTTGCGCGTTCGCTTCGCTGCGGCTGACCGACGCGACCCGCGCGCCTTCGTTCGCCAAACGCACCGCGATGGCATGCCCGATCCCCCGCCCCGCTCCGGTTACGATCGCGACCTGATTCTCGAATCTCATAACCTTTATTGTAGACGCTTCGCTCTGCGAAGCGCGGGTGAAAATGTAGGTTACAGAAAGAAATGACTCCCGCGAAAACAACTCCCGCGCCTCCCAGAGGGAGGCGTCTACAACTTCGGCTCGTTCTTCACGATCTGACCGTCTTTCATGACGAAGAACACGCGCTCGGTCGCGGTGATGTCCGCCGTCGGATCGCCCGGCATCGCGATGATGTCGGCCAGTTTTCCTTTTTCCAAGGTGCCGAGCTTGTTGGCCACGCCTAACAACTCTGCATCAACCGAGGTGGCGCTGAGCAGGGCATCGATCGGCTTCATCCCGAGGCCGGTCATGAGGGCAAACTCTTTTGCATTTTGCCCGTGCGGAAAAACGGCTGCGTCCGTCCCGAAAGAAATTTTCACGCCAATCCTGACCGCGTTGCGAAACATCTCCGAACGCGCGTCGGTCGCCGCTTTGCCCTTGGCCTGAACCGCGGGCGGATATTGCGTGATCTTTTTCATGACCCAATCGGACGCCATCAGGGTCGGGGTGAGATACGTCCCCTTTTGTTTCATCAAGGTCAGCGTCTCGGGTTTCAAAAAAGAGCCGTGCTCGATCGAGTCGACGCCGGCATTGATTGCTTCCTTGGCGGCTTCGTCGCCATGACAATGGACCGCGACCTTCTTCCGCAGGCGATGCGTCTCATCGACCAAGGCAGCCATTTCCGCGTGCGTGAATTGCGGCACATCGACTTCGTCGGCTAACGAGAGCACGCCTCCGGAAACGGCGGCCTTGATGACATCAGCACCGTTTTTTACCTCGAGCCGGACGGCTTTTCGAATCTCGTCCGGTCCATCCGCGATCCCGCTGGTCCAATCCGGTTCCGCCCCGAAAAGCATGTCGCGAAATCCGTTCGTGTGGTCGAAGTGTCCGCCGGTCGCGCCGATGCCGTGGGTCGCAACCAGCATGCGCGGTCCGGGAATGACGCCCTTGTTGATGGCGTTGCGGAGCGAGACGTCGGGAAAGTCGTGCGAGTTGGGAAAGCCGCTCCCGAGGTCGCGCACGCTGGTGAAGCCGGCCTCAATCGTGGCGCGCGCATTCGGTATCATCTCGAGCGCGAGCTGGGAAATATTCTCGTCCAGCATACGGAGCCGAAGCTCGTTGTAGTTGCCGGAAAAATCGAAGGTCAGATGCGTGTGCGCGTCCATGAACCCGGGCGAAAGGGTGGCGTCGCCCAGGTCGATGATCTTCGCGTCATCAGGGATGGCGACGTTGCTCCCGGCCGCGAGGATGGTGTTGCCCTGGATGACGACGACGCCGTTAGGCAAAAGCGTTTTTGATTTGCCATCAAAGAGACGCGCCGCTTTCAGGACAATGGTGGCGGGCGGCGCGTCGGCCGCAAAAGTGCTCGTTAGGCCGAGGAAGCAAATTAACAGGAGTAGCCGTTTCATCCCGCGGGTATAGGGAGAGCGACATACGATTGCAACTGTCTACAACGCCGCGACCATCAGCTCGGTCGTGTAAATCGATCCCGCAGGTGTCGGGAGACTCGACTTCAATTGGAAGGAATCGATCCGGATAAGACCGCCATCGAAATCGGCCTCGGCCCGCAGGAAATGCTGCAATGCCCGGACGGAGACATTCTGGCAACGCGCTAGCGTGATGTGCGGATGCCAAGGCCGAAGGTCCGGTTCGAGGCCCGCGGCGAGAGCGGCGTCGGCCACGCGCTTGTGCAGTTGAAAAAGATGCGGGTGCCCCTGGCCGACCCCGATCCAGATGACCTTCGGTCGCCCTTTCGCCGGAAATGTCCCGATCGCGCGCAGGGGCAGAAAGAAGGCGGTGAAATGAATGCCGGCGAGATGCGCGTGCAGTTTCTCCTCGGCTGCGGCATCCGCATTGCCGAGGAAAGCGAGGGTGAGATGAATTTGTTCGGCCGCGAGCCAGCGGATTCCGGGGACGCGCGGATTTAACCTAACGAGAAACTGAGCGACCGCCGGCGGCAAGTCCAGACTAACGAAAAGGCGCTTCGCTTGCACCGCGCCGGATCATGCTTCGCCGTCGGGTGCGATCGCGACGTCGCCCAATCGGCTGAGCCAGCCCGGCACCCGCTGCTCGGCGCGGGCCTGTCGGCCGGATTTTAATTCGTCTCCTTCCACCCCGACCGGACCAGGCAGAAGCCGGTTGACCAGTTTCATGATCTCACCCGTGAGGCTGGGGAAGAGGGCGTTGCCGATGATGGCCGCGCGCGCCGGTAAACCAATGATGAGTGAAGCCTGCCCGCGCCGACAGGCGGCGACGATTTTTGCCGCGGCGCGATCGGCGTTCACCGCCGCCATGGGCAGCGCGGTCGAAAGCGAAAACCAGGTAAACTCGGCACCGTGATCGCCCTTGAAGGTGGCGTTCACTTGCGAACCGGTCCGCATCATCCCGGGCGTGACCGTGGTGACACGGATGCCGTCGCGCGCGAGCTCGGCGCGAAACGCATCGGAGAGTCCGACGAGGGCAAACTTGCTCGCGCTATAGGGAGCGAGGTGCGGCACCGCCACCTTGCCGCCGATCGACGAGATGTTGACGATCCGTCCGCCGCCGGCCCGCTGCATGTGAGGAACGGTTTGCCGGATCAGATTGAAGGGCGCCCAGAAATGGAGCTGCATCGATTTCTCGAAATCGCCGCGCCGCATGTTCTCGAGCGGGCCGACTTCGATGATGCCGGCGTTATTGATCAAGACATCGATCGCGCCGAAATGATCGACCACCGTCTCGATCGCGCCCAACGACTGGCCGCGGTCGAGAAGATCGCACGGGACGGCGAGCGCTTCGCCGCCGAGGGCGCGCAATTCCTTGCAGGCGTGCCGGAGTTCCTCTTCGTCCCGGGCAAGGAGTGCGACGCGACCGCCCTCCGCCGCAATCTTGCGCGCGATGGCAAGGCCGAGCCCGCGCGAGCCGCCCGTGATGAGGACGGACTTACCGGCGAAAGAAAAATCGTCGCGCAGCAGACGCGAGACGGTCCAGGCGGCGACGCCGATTCCGCCAAGAGTGAGAAGGACAGAACGCTTCATCGGCCGAGTGTAACAGTGAAACCGCGAACGTGCGAAGAGCGTCGCGCGTGACTCCGGGGAGCGCACGCGCCCTCGCGTGCTCCGGTCGGCGCCTCGCCGACCGGAACGAACAATCCCGGGATCTCAACTCTCAAGAACTTGTCGCGCCTTCCCCAGTTTGCACCGAAAGCTTTCGGGGCAAACAACACGCGAGGCGCGTGCGCTCCCCGGAACTAAGCGTCCGCTTCCAGCACGATCGTCGCGGGCACCTTGTCGCTCGACGGTCTGCGAAAGCTGAGCGCGAGCGCAAACGCCACGAGCAGGATGGCCGCGCTCACAAAAAATGGCGTGCGCGCATAATAGGCAAGCGGCCGGCCCAGATCGAACATGAGCAGCCAGCCGCCGAGAAGCGGCCCAACGAGACGCCCGAGGCTGCCGGCGGATTGCATGAGACCGAGGGCGCGGCCCTGCCAGTTGCGATCGATCATTTGCGAGGCGAGTCCATTGAGCGTCGGATTGACGAGACCGTTGGCGATCGCGGTCGTGGCACAGACCAGGAGCAGCATCGGGATGGTCGGCACCAACGGGAGGGCGAAAAGCGAGAGGGCGAGCAGGAGCAGGCCGGTGCGGGCGAGCGCGGTTTCGCCGAACATTTTCACGAGCCGTCCGATCAAGCCGCCCTGCAGGATGACGCTGATGATGCCGATGAATCCAAACACATAACCGGTCTGGCGCGCGTCAAAGCCGAAATGCTTTTCAGTGAAGAGCGCGAAGAGCGTCGTCATGATGGCGAACCCGCTAATGGTGAAGAAATAGGTCGCAACGATGGTGCCGAAGAGCCGGCCATGGCCATGCTGAAAAACTTCCGAGAGTTTGGTGCGCTCGTGCGGCTTGGAACGATATTCGGCGGACAGACTCTCCGGCAGAATGAAGTAAAGGAGCACGACGTTTAAGGCCGCGAGCCCGGCGGCAAAGTAGAACGGCGCGCCATAGGAAATGCGGCTCATGATTCCACCGATCATCGGACCAAAGGTGAAGCCGAGGCCGAAGGCGGCGCCAATCACACCCATCGAGCGCGAGCGATTTTCCGGCGTGCTGACATCAGCGATATAGGCCTGCGCG
The DNA here is from genome assembly GCA_039923575.1 of Chthoniobacterales bacterium. Classification (GTDB taxonomy): domain Bacteria; phylum Verrucomicrobiota; class Verrucomicrobiia; order Chthoniobacterales; family UBA10450; genus Palsa-1392. The sequence continues at coordinate 3,116 of JBDTCM010000130.1, read as the reverse complement.
GTCGAGATGTTGCCGCCGCTCGCGCCATCGATAATGCGCGCGACGAAGAGAAGGAGAAGCGACGAAGCCCGGCCCATGATGAGGAAGCCGAGCGCGGTGCCAATCAGACTAAAGATCAGGATCGGCCGTCGCCCGAAGCGATCGGAAAGCCGGCCGAGGATCGGCACGAAAATGATCTGCATCCCGGAATAGATGCCGGTGAGCCAGCCGATCTGGACCGGGGTGGCGTGAAAATGTTCCGCATAAAGCGGCAGCACCGGAATGACGATGCCGAATCCCACCATGTCGATGAAGACGGTGAAGAAGATGACGAAGAGCGGAGACATGTGCGGTTTGTAGACGCTTCGCTCTGCGAAGCGCGAGGGAGAACGTGGACTTGGCTTTTCGTTTGGGCAACGCGAATAGCCGCGCCTCCCCGAGGAAGGCGTCTACCCGTGCTTGCGATTAAAGCGCGCCACTTCACGCGCAGTCTCGCGATCCGTTGCGCGCTTCTTCAAATCGAGCCGTTTATCGCGCGCTTCCTTGCCCTGGGCGACGCCGATCTCCGCTTTGATCCGGCCATTTTTCCAATAAAGCTTGAGGATGACGAGGGTGCGGCCCGCGATATTCGTTAGACCGTAGAGTTTGTCGATTTCGCGCCGGTGCAGGAGAAGTTTGCGCACCCGTTTCGGGGCCGGCACTTCGTGGCTGGCGCGCTCGTAGGGTTGGATGTCGGCGCCGTAGAGGAAGGCTTCGCCTTTTTCGATCCGGGCAAAGGCGTCGCCGATGTTGGCTTTGCCGGCGCGGATCGATTTGACCTCGCTGCCCTTCAGTTCCACCCCGGCCTCGAAACGCTCGAGGATGTGGAAATCGCGCAGCGCCTTGCGATTGAGAATAGTCTCAGCGGGCATGGTCGGCGCGGACCGGCGCGCGAGACGCGTTTAGGCCTCGGCGGGGGCGTCGTCTTTCAGCTCTTCGTAGGTGAGCTTGCCCGCGATGATTTCCTTGAGCGCGATGTCGGTGAGGGAGGATTTGAGGGTGGCTTCGACGAGGGGACGATGACCAAGTCCAAGCTGCCGGACGCGCTTGGAGACGACGTTGATCAGCAATTGCTGATTGGGGATCACTTTGGCTGCTTCCTGCAGGAGTTGGGCGGTCATATTTCTCAAGGAACGGACGGAACGACTGATGCCCGACGGGAACGGGCGGACGGTCGGCGAACCATTCGTTAGGACAGAAGAGGTGGAAATCGAAGCTGGCATCGTCGGGCGCAAGCGAACTCGGATAATGCGTGCACCCGGAGGGTTGTCAATGGTTTTTCTCCGTGCGATTGAATCACTTGCCACCGCGATTGAAGTGCGCGAAGTAGGTGCGCCGCAGGAAAATTTCGGGCTGTGGCTCAGCTTGGTAGAGCGCCTGCCTCGGGTGCAGGAGGTCCAGGGTTCAAATCCCTGCAGCCCGACGTTCCGTCCGAATCGCCGTGGAACGAGGAACGGCCACGGATTGACACGGATGGAACACGGATAAGAAATCCCGGCTGCAATCATCTGTGTAAATCCGTGCTTATCCGTGGCTCAAACCCATGAACGACTCCGTTCTCACCACCATCGCCATCACCGGATTCGGCATCGCGTTTTTCCACGCGGCCATTCCGACGCATTGGCTGCCGTTTGTTCTCACCGCGCGGGCGCAACGTTGGAGCCGGATGAAGACGCTCGCCATCACGGCGCTCGCGGCCAGCGGGCACGCCACCTTCACTGCTTTTCTTGGGTTCATCGTCGCCTGGTTCGGGATTGTGCTGAGCGCGCGAATCGGAATGTGGTTCCCGCGGCTTGCGGGCGGCGCGCTCATTCTTTTCGGGCTCTTTTATGTCGTGCGACAATTGACCGGCCATACCCACACTCATCTGCACGCGTTTGGGCATGGCGGCCATTCGCATGATCACGAGCACCAGCACGAACACGAACACGAAAAAGGACACACTCACAGCCACGCGAGGAGGTCGCTTTCAAAATCCGATCTGGCCGCGATTACGAGCCTGCTCGCGCTTCTCACTTTCTCGCCCTGTGAAGCCTTCGTCCCCGTTTACGTCTCGGGCGTGCGCTACGGCTGGCACGGGTTTTTCCTCCTCACCATCATTCTCACCATCGGGACGATTGCCGGCATGGTCGCATTCACCGGACTCGCTCTCACCGGCATCGAACAGGTCAAGCTGCGCTCGTTCGAGAAATATGAGGCCGGAGTGATGGGCGTGTTGTTGTGCCTCGTGGGTGTGCTGATTATCCTCTTTGAGAAATGACCACCAAAGCTCTCTCCGTCGGCGATCCCGCGCCGGACTTCGCCGCCACCGCCGTCGGTGGGAAATATGGCGCCGGCCAACTCGTTAGGCTAAAGGCGCTCCGCGGCGCGCCCGTCGTCCTTTATTTTTTTCCGAAAGACGACACGCCCGGCTGCACCGTGCAGGCCTGCGGGTTGCGCGATGCCTGGAGCGAGTTTGACGGTCGCGCGGAGATTTTTGGCGTGAGCATCGACTCGACCGCGAGCCACGAGAAGTTCATCGCCAAGTATGATCTCCCCTTCCCGCTCCTTTCCGATCCGGAGAAAAAGATCGTGAACGACTACGGCGTCTGGGTGGAGAAAAGCATGTATGGCAAGAAATACATGGGCGCGGAGCGGACGACTTTCGTCATCGACGGGCGCGGTCGCATCGCCGCCATCCTGAGCAAAGTGAAACCGGCGGAGCATGTCGCGCAATTGCGCGCCGCGTTAGACGGCGCGAAATGAGTTGCCAAGCGCACCATTCAATTTACCTTCGCTCCTCGTGACCGGGTTCGGTCACGGTTTTGGTTTCAGATGCTGATCTTCGGCACTCCGAAATCGGTAGATTGAAATCTTCCCTATGGGCTCGCTGAAAAAACGACGAAAAGCAAAAATCTCCAAGCACAAGCGCCGCAAGCGGATGAAAGAAAACCGCCACAAGAAGCGCTTGCGTTACAAGTCGTAAGGCCCGGGCCAGCCAGCGTTCGTCGCGCTTGGGCACAGCAGGCAAAAAGCCCGCGCCACCTTGCGATGACGCGGGCCTGTTCCCTTTCAGGTTGATTGTTAGCCGCGTGCAGAGGACAACGTCGCGCCGTTGC
>JBDTCM010000129.1:0-3627 GCA_039923575.1 Chthoniobacterales bacterium | reverse complement strand
GAACGAAGCGCAGCACATCGCCCTGAAGCATTATCCGGGGGGGCGGGTGACGGCGGCGAAGCTGGAAAAGGTCCGGGGCACCCTGGTGTGGTCGATCGAAATCGCGCTCTCGGGCGCGCCACCCGTGGCCGTCGCGGTCGATGCCCGGACCGGACGGGTTGACTCGGGCAAAAAAGGAACACGTTAGGCGGCGATTGGCCTAACGATTACGGTTTTCCCCAGATTTTCGCCAGATAGCTGACGCGCCCGGAGCCGACGTGATACATGTTATAGGCGTCCGGATTCTTCAGGTAATATTTTTGGTGATATTCCTCCGCCGCATAAAAGGGCTTGGCCGGCAGAATCTCGGTCGCGATTGGCCGATCGAACTTGCCTGACTTCGCAAGTTTCTCTTTCGAAGCTTGAGCGATTTTCTTCTCCTCCTCGTTCTGGTAGTAAATGGCCGTCTGGTAGGAGAGACCGATGTCGTGGAATTGGCCGTCCGCCTGGGTGGGATTGATGTTGTGCCAGAAAACGTCCAGCACCTGATCGTAAGCGATCTGGGCCGGATCGTAGGTCACCTCGATCGCTTCGCGATGCTGGGTTTCGTGGGAGGAGACGGCACGATAATTGGCGTCCTCTTTGCTTCCGCCGGTGTATCCGACGACGGTTTTGGTAACGCCTTTGATGTGATCGAACGGTTCCTGCATGCACCAGAAACAGCCGCCCGCGAAGATGGCCGTTTTGGTCTCGGCCTGAGCCGCAACCGCGCAGAGAATGGTGGCAAGGAGAATGAGAAATTTAGACATGGTTCGAGTTAAGAGTGATCCAACAGTGAGCTTATTCCACCAGCAACATCCGCTCGCCGCCCTGACTTCGGATGCCGGCAACCTCGCTCCGGCAATCGAATTGGTGCCGGCAAACTACTTCGCGCCGCTCGATCTGGCGGAGGTTTTTTCCCGGCCGGCTCCGCTGGAAGTCGATTTGGGGTGCGCCGACGGATCGTTTCTTGTTGCCATGGCGGAGAAATTTCCGGAGCGCAATTTTCTCGGCATCGAACGGCTCTTTGGCCGCGTCCGCAGCGCCTCTGGCCGGGCGGCGCGGCGAGCCGTGCCTAATGTGCGCGTCCTGCGGGTGGAAACCTCCTACGCGGTGAAATATTTGCTTCCTCCGCAATCAGCGGCGGTCGCTCATCTCCTCTTTCCCGATCCGTGGCCGAAAAAAAGACATCAGCGCCGGCGCATCGTGACGAAGGATTTTCTTGCCGCCGTGCACCGCATGCTCGCGCCGAACGGATGTTTTCGCATCGCCACTGACCAGGCGGATTATTTTGCCGCGATCCGCGATTTGCTCGCTCGTTCCGCGTTCGTGGAAGAGCCGGCGGCGCCGGAGGAGACGTTTCCCCTCACGACTTTCGAAAGACACTTTCGCGCCGCGGGCACGCCGATTTACGGGCTCGTGCTGCGGAAAACGGAGTGACCAAGAAAGGATGTGGCCCGCCACTCATTTCGGAAAAATTCCAAATCGACCGCGCCCGTTTGGTCCTGCCGGAAGAGCGTGATCCCGCGCTCCTGGACGCGACGCGCCCAATCCTCGGAGATTCTTTCTCGTGCCGGAAAGTCGCGGGAGGTGGCGACGATCAGTTGTGGGTTCACCGCCGCGAGAAATTCAGCGGAGCCTGACTCGCCGGTGTGGTGTTGGCCCTTGATCAGGACATCGCTCTTCAATTCCTCGGGATGGGCGAGGAGTGTTTCTTCGGTCATCCGCCCGCTATCGGAAACAAGAAGGACGCGAAATTTTCCATCGATGATTAACTGCACGACCAGCGCCTGATCATCCGCGGCTTTCGCCGGGAAGCCGGCCACCGGAAAAAGAACGCGCGCGCTAACGTGTCGGGAAAACCGGAAGAGGCTGTTGCGCGCCGCGATCTCGGTGCGCTGCTGCCTAACGACCTGGTGCACACGGGAGCGATCCGGCGCGCCGTTGTCGATCACACGTCTCGGTTTGAACTCTTCGCAGACCGCCAGCGCGCCTCCGATGTGCGTGGAGTCGCCGTGGCTGAGAAAGAGACCGTCGAGCCGATCGATGCCGCGCGAATGCAGGTAGTCGCGCAAAAACCGCTCGTAGTCGCGCGCGCTGCCGCTATCGAAGAGCCAATCCGCGCCGCCCGCCCGCAGGTGCACCGCGGCCCCGGCCCCGGCGTCGAGCACCGTGATCTCCGCGCGCGCCCCGGTCGGCCAGCGGGGCCGCTCGACGTAGATGTGGCCGGCAGGCAACGTCGCGAAGAAATGCACCAAACCGAGAATGATTTTGGCCAGACTCCAGTTGGCATTGTTAAAGACGAGCGAGAGGGAAGTGGAAAACGGCGCTGCGACGAGCGACATCAGCCCGACCGCCAGCACACAAAAAGCCACCGGGACGACGGTTAGATTCGCGAGCAGCGAGATCGGCGTGATGAGGTAGAAATACCAAATAATCAGGATGAGCGAACCGATCCAGGCCGCAGTGGAAACTGAAGTCGCGCGTGCGCTCCAAAAGAAGCCATGCTGAAAAATACGCTGGCCCGGCGAGAGCAGCACCCGCGGCAAGAAGGGATCGGGCTCGCTCAACCGAATCAACATGCGCGAGATCGGGTCGGCAAGAATGAGGATTGCGGCCACGACCGCGAAGGAGAGTTGGAATCCGGAACTGAAGAGTTGGTTGGGATCGACCGCCAGAATGAGGAGCGCGGCGCCGGCGAGGCTGTTCAAAGCGAGCACTGGCCGATCGAAGAAGATTCCGCCTAACAAGACCGCGGCCATCGTAGCCGCGCGCACGCTCGAGACGTGAAACCCGGTGATCGCGGAGTAGAAAAAAAGACAGGGAATGATGAGCGCGGCCGCCGCTTTGCGCGGCAGACGCACGAGCAAAGCGAGAATCCAGAGCAGCTGCGCCACGATGCCGACATGCAGCCCGGCGACAGCGAAGAGATGGAGTGTGCCGGTTTGTTGGAATGGCTCCTCGATATCGTCCGGCGTTTCGTGGCGCAGACCGAGCGCCATCCCGTTGATCAGCGCCGCGACCTCGGGCGAATCCTCCAGCCCGCGCGTCAACGTCGCCCGCATCCATTCGCGCACCCGGGCGGCGCTTCGCCTAACGAACCCACCCGACCCGGTCTCGAGGATCGCTCCATCTTCCGGATAGCGGGCGAAGACGCTGTTGTGGACATCGCGCCGTGCCAGGTAGGCGCGCAGATCGAACTCGCCCGGATTCCGGGGCGGGGGAATCGTTTCCATCAGGCCGCGCAATCGGATCTGATCGCCCAGTTGGGGATTGCCTTTCCAGCGCACTTGGACCGTGGCAGCAGAGGCTTCCTGATGGCCACCGAGGTCGATCGAATCGAGCCGGAGAAGAAAAGTCGTGAAGTCGTTAGGTGTGATTTTCGGCTCGCTCGCGACCATGCCGGTGATCGTGACGGGCCGGGCCCGATCTCCCAGCCGCGTGCTCAGCTCACGGCCGGGCGCGTTCGCCTCCTGTTCGAGGTGCAAGGCGAAAAAGGAAGCGCCGACGAGCAGATAGATGAGACCGGCCCGCGGGCGGATCAGGCTAACGACTGCGCCAAGAGCGAGAAAAACGCAGACCAGCGGAAGCGGCGCGCGCCAGACTTCG
>JBDTCM010000128.1:0-6267 GCA_039923575.1 Chthoniobacterales bacterium | reverse complement strand
CCCAAATCTCCCGACGTTTCAAAGCCGGACACGCGCGATCTTTTGAAGAAGATGCGCAAGGTGGATCCGAACCAATCGAAGCGCTACCGGCAGCGCACCGGCCAGTGACGAGCGAATCGTTAGGCGCGGCCGCGTCCGATTTTCCGGCGCTTTTGCGGCGGCACGGTCTGCTCAATGAAGCAGCCCTGGCCGCGCCCGCCTTGGCAAATCCTTCCGCGGCCAATTTCACGCCCACTCAGGCGACGACTATTCTCGCTTTCAAGTTCACCGGCGGTGTCCTGGTGGCGGGCGATCGGCGCGCGACGGCGGGGAACACGGTGGTCTATGATCGCGCGGACAAAGTTCTCGAGATCGACCGGCACTCGATCATGGCGATCGCGGGCGTGCCGGCGACCGCCTGGGAGATGGCGCGCGTGCTCGAGCATTCGCTGCAATATTTTCGCCGGACGCAGCTCCAGGAAATGAGCGTGGATGGCAAGGTGCGCGCGCTCTCGAAGTTGCTGCGCGATAATTTTGGCTTCGTCGTGCAGGGGATCGGGGTGGTCGTGCCGATTTTTGCGACCTACGACTTTGCCGGTGCAGGGCAGGCGCGGCTTTATTTTTATGACGCGATGGGTGCGCAATTCGAAGTCGCGGAATATGCCGAGACCGGTTCCGGTTCGCCCGCGGTGCGCGGCGTTTTATTTTACGAGAATCGCTGGGGGAAGAAGCCGTTGCAGAAATTGAGCGAACAGGACGCGGTCACGGTCGCCTTGCGCGCGCTCGACACCGCGGCGGACGCGGACACCGCGACCGGAGGGGTCGATCGCAACGCGCGCATTTTTCCGATCATTAAGATCATCTCGTGCGACGGCATCAAGACGCTGCCGGACAAGCAGATCGCGGCGCGTTTCAAAAGCACGGTCGCATGATCGAGGAACCTTATCGTTGGGTCGAGGCGATCGCGAACCGGCGTGAATACATCGAGACGCAGCTCGCGCCCGGCAGTCCGATCGCAGCGCTGAGTTTTCGTGACGGCATCCTCTTCGTGACCGTGGGACGCGCGCGCCAAAAACTCTTCGAGATTTACGATCGCATTGCGATGGGAGCGATCGGGCATCCGGGCGACATCGAGCGGCTGCGGATGGCGGCGATCGAATTGGCGAGCACGGAAGGTTTCACTCGCTCGGCGGGCGATGTTTCATTGCGGCGGCTGGCTTTCTATTCGCTCAGCCCGCTCCTGAAAACCGCCTTCGAGCAGGTCTACGGTGCGCCCTACCTGGCGCGGATGATTTTTGCCGAAGTGGGAGCAGCACCGGCCGACGATTTGTTTCTGCGGGTGGAATACGACGGCGCGATTGCCGCGGGCGGATCGGCCGCGGACGCGAAGCCGCCGAGATTCAGTGTCATCAGCGGGACGGCGCGCGCGACCGAGCGGATGGAGGAATTGCTCCGACGGGATCACGATTCCAACAACACGCTGAAGACGGCGCTGCGAGTCGCGCTCGATGCCTGGAGCGTGGGGAGCATGACGGCGGACGAAGAGAGTGCGGGGGGATTGCCGTCTCCCGAGGCTCTCCGCCAGCGTCGCGCCGAGGAGTTCAAGGGCGCGACGATCGAAGCGGGCCTGCTCGAGCGAAGTAGCACGAGCGCGATTCGTTATCGCCAGATCGACGCGGAGGAATTGCAGGGGCTGACTTCAGCCTAACGAATGGGCGTGCTTGCTTGCAACGCGCGCGCCCGGTAAGAGGAATTATGCGGCGCGCGATCCCGTGGCTCGGGTTGTTTCTCCTGGCGATCTCCTTCGCCTGGTTCGTGCAGTTGCCGGCGTCGCTGCATCCGTCCTCAGAAAAAAGGAAACCGGCTGTGCGCGGTGCGCAGCCGCTCGTGGTGGTGCTCGATCCGGGGCACGGGGGACAGGATTCGGGCGCGATGTGCGGAACGGTGCTGGAGAAGGATCTGGCCCTCGACGTCGCGCTGCGGGCGGAGCTGCTCCTGCGCGCGGCCGGATTTTCGACGGTCCTGACGCGGGACGACGATCGCTACGTGTCGCTGGCGGAACGAGCGTCGTTAGGCAATCGCGCTGCCAATTCCCTCTTTGTCAGCATTCATTTCAATGATGGCGCGCGCCCGACCATCTCCGGGGTGGAGACGTATTATGCGTTGGAGCACTCGGCTGCGCTGCCCGGGCTTTTCTCGTGGCTGCCATTTCTGCAACGCGCGGACTCCGCTCCGCTGACCGCGCAGAGCGAAAGCCTGGCCGGCTTCATCCAGGCCGCGTTGGTGGAACGAACCCAGGCGCTGAACCGCGGGACCAAGCGGGAGCAGTTTTACGTCATCGCCAATGTGCGGCACCCGGCGGCCCTGGTGGAAGGCGGTTTTTTGACTAACAAATCGGACGCGACGAAGCTGGCGACGGCGGAATATCGGCAACAAATTGCCTCGGCTATCAGTGACGGGGTGCACCGCTACCGGGAGGCGGTCAGGGCGGGCAATTCGACGTTGACTCTGGCCTCCGCTCGCTCTGAATAACTGGGAAAAATGATACGTCGAAATCATCCATGAAACGAAGCTGCTTCGCTTTTCTCGCTCTTCTGCTGGCCGGTGCCGGAGGGCTGCGCGCCGATCAAACCACCTCCACCGTGCAGCGGGCGCTGAAGGACCAGGGATTTTATTACGGGGACGTGAACGGAGAAAAGACGGCGGACACGACCGCGGCGATTCGGCGCTACCAGATCCGCAACGGACTGCAAATCACCGGGGAGATCGATGCGGAAACTTTGCGTTCGTTAGGCGTAGGCGCGGGGTCGGCGCGGGCCGCGGCGACGCCGCAACCCTCGGCCCAGCCGGAAGAGGCACCCGCAGCGCGCGACGAGGCGCCGACGCAATCGGCGGAAATTTCTCCCCAACCGGCCAACAATTACGCCCCGCAACGGCCGCCCGCCGACGGTTATGGGCCAGGCACGCGCCAAACTTTGTCGGATGCGACTGGCGTCTTTGCGGGCACGCCCTACGAAATGGCGCCGCCGGATTTGCAGCGGCATGTGATCGTAGGGGCGCAGACGTTGCTGGCCCGTTACGGCTATTATCGGAGCGGCATCGATGGCGATTTTGGACCGGGCACGGCGGCCGCGCTGCGCGGCTTCCAGGCGCGGGCCGGACTGGCGCCGAGTGGACGGCTCAACATGGAGACGCTGGCCGCGCTCGGCCTTTTACCAGGTCAACGCGCGCCGGGATATTCGGCTCCGCGGCGGCGGTTGATCGGCCGACCGGTTTATCGCGGCGAATGGGTGCCGGATCGTTAGGGTTTTTCGTTCGGAAAACGGATCGTCTGCAGCTCGGCGAAGACGGTTCCGACAAAAATACTGGCTTCCACCCGGAGCAGCATCCGGTCGGAGTCATCTGAAATCCAGACGCTCGCGCGCCGAAATTTCTTATGCGGTTCGAGCTCACCTTGTTTGCCGATCTTGCTCAGCTGCACGTCAAGCTTGATTGCCGGATAGGCGCCGGCCGCGACCTTGATCGAGGAATGATCCACGACCGTGAGGGTGGCGAGGTAGGGGCTGCTGGCAGGATAAACCACCAGGCGATAGACCTCGCCGTCGTGCAGCGGTTGGCTGCGCAGGTACAACAGCGCCGAGTGCATATCGAAGACGCCTCCGGCGAACGAAAATGTTTTCGGCGTCGCCGTTTTGTTTGACCTGTTGTCTCTCCGGACTCGCTCGACTCGATCGGATTTGAAGACCAGGTCCGTGATGACCGTCTTCTTTCGGGTTTCGTCGACCTGGTGCATTTGGATCGGGCGGAGCGTCGTGGCATCAGCCACCGCGCGATGGTGCACGTCAAACTTCCAAATTGCGCGCACGATCCCGACGGTTTGGCCGTCGCCGAGGAGTTGGAGGCGGTCGCCGTTTTGATCGAACTTTATTTCGCCGGTGGCGGCGACGAGATCGTTCCAACCGAAGTTGAAGGTCGCGACCAGAGGGCGGGCGTTGGGGAAATTGCCGCGCGGCAGAGTAGTGACGGTGTTCTCCCACCCTTGCGGAGCAGGGGCGACGGCAGCGCCGGCCAGGGACGCGCACAACCAGATCGCCATTGTCTCCCGGAAGCCCACCGCCGGACCATCGGGTGCGGGCCCGCGACTTGCAACCCGGCGCCGCGACCCGGCTACCCGGCGCGCACGTCCTGGACAAAAAAAGAACGCACGCCGTCGGCGTGCGTTCTCTTTGTAAAAACTGCTCTATTCGTTAGGGCTTCTTGGCCGGGCTGGCCGCAGCTTTCGGAGCGGGCTTGTTAAGCTGGGCTACGACGGAGTCGGTAAAATCCATGTCGGGCCGCGCAAACATGATCGTCGGCACACCATTCAGGCTCACGCCGGAGATGTCGAAAACGAGATCCATGTTGTCGGCTTTCACTTTCGTCATGACGACGTCGGTAATTTCTTTCACGATGCCGTCGCGCATCCGGACGGCTTGTTCCTGGAGCTGCTTCTCGCGGGTCTGCCGGAAATCGTTGATCTCGCGTTCCATGTTCTTGATGCTAGCGATTTTCTCGTCGCGATCCTTCGCCTTCTGCGTCTTGGCATCGGCGCTGAGCGCAGGAGCTTCGAGCTGCTGGTTGAGCTTGTTGATTTCTTCCAGCGCCTTCTTGTAGGAATCAGCGCGATCGTCGTATTCCTTCTTGGCGGCGTTCTTGGCGTCGTTGATTTTCGTCTCCGCGTCCTTGGTCTTGTTGTATTCCTTGAAGGCGCGATTCATGTCGATAGTGCCGACTTTCATGCCTTGGGCGAAAGCTCCCATGGGGAGCGCAAAGGCTGATAGAACGGCAACGAGGATAAGCTTTTTCATAGATATAGGGTCAGACTGGTAGTTGGGATGGCGTTAGACTGCAAGTGCCACCTTTCGTTCAAAATTGGTAGCCGACGCTGAACTGGACCTTGCCGCCGCCCTTGTTGTTGTCCTTTTGCAGGGGGATGCCGTAGTCGATCTTGAGCGGGCCGACCGGGAGATCGAGGCGCAGGCCGAAGCCGACGTCGGAAGCCATATGGACGGTCCCGAAGTCGAAAGCATTGGCGTTGATATATCCGGCGTCAACGAAAGTGGCAACGCGCACGCGATCGATCACCGGGAAGGTGGTCTCGACCGTGAAGCGGGCGAGGGTGTCGCCGCCAAGGGGTTCGCCATTGCTATCTTTCGGCCCGACGTCGCGGAAATTGAAGCCACGGAGGTTATTGGCGCCGCCAAGGAAGAGACGGTCGAAAATAGGGACGCGAATGCCATTGCCCCAGGTATCGATCGCGGCAACTTCGCCATTGAGGGTGAGGATGATGTCGTAGGGGAAGGTGAAATACTGCGAGCCCTCGAGATCGAAGCCGTAGGTCTGGACATCGCCCCCGAGGAAACCGCCGGCAACGTGCGGACCAAAGGTAATACGGTGGCCGTGCCGGGTGAGGAAGACGCTGTCCCGAGTATCGTAGTAAAAGGTGGGAGTGATTTCACTTTTCAAACTCTGGCCCTGCTCTTCAAAGATCGCCTGGGACACACCGAGAGCGAGGTTAAAGATGTCGATTTCCTGGAGTCGATAATCCAGGCTGACGGATGCAAAAGGGCTGAGTGGTTTGCGCAGATCGATCGCGAAACCGTAATTGCGCTGATCGTAAAGCGAGCTCAGGAAACTGGCTTCGCGATAAAAAAGGTCTCCACCGAGAGACAGGCGTTGATCAAGGAAGTAGGGCTCCGTCAGTGAAATCAGGTAACTTTGCTGCTTCGTTCCGAACTGGGCGCGCGCCCGGAATTTTTCGCCGCCGCCGGTGAAGGTGGGATAGTTGAACAAGTCAAAGTTACCCTGGGTCAACTCGACGAAGCCGAGCAAACTCTCGATCGTGCTGAAGCCGGCGCCGAAGTTGATCGAGCCGGTCCGTTTCTCCTGCACTTGCACGAGCAGATCTTTCCGGCCCGGAATGCTGGTGTCCTCCGGGAAAGTGTCGACTTTCTCGAAGTAGCCGAGGTTTTCGAGCCGCTTCTTGCTGATTTCGACCCGGACAGTATCGAAAACATCGCCCGGCAAAGTCGCGATTTCGCGGCGAATCACTTTGTCCTTGGTGCGGATGTTGCCCGTGATGTTGACCCGCTCGACAAAAGAGCGCGGCCCGTCAGTGATGGTGTAGGTCAGGTCGATCAAGCCCGGTCCGCCGGGCGTGCCCTGTGGTTGCAGGTCCACGTCCACATAGCCGCCCGCGCCGTAGCCGTCGATGATCGCTTTGCTGTCGTCCTTCAAACCCTTCGGCGT
>JBDTCM010000127.1:0-3211 GCA_039923575.1 Chthoniobacterales bacterium | reverse complement strand
CTCTCGTGTCTTTCGCAGGCGCGGGTCGGCATTGCCTGGGGTGTGATTGGCGCGGCGATCGATTGTTATGAAACGGCGCTCGCCTACGCCAAGGAGCGCGAACAGTTTGGTCGCCCGATTGCGGGCTTCCAACTGGTGCAGGAAAAACTCGTCTGGATGGTGCAGGAAATTACCAAGGCACAACTGCTCGCCTTGCGTCTCACGCGCATGATGGAGGCGGGCGAAGTGAAGCCGGCGCAGATTTCGCTCGCGAAACGCAACAACGTCTGGATGGCGCGGGAATGCGCCCGGCTCGCGCGCGAAATTCTCGGCGCGGTCGGGATTATCGATCGCCATTCTGTCATCCGGCATTTCATGAATATCGAGAGCGTTTACACTTATGAGGGCACGCACGACATCCATACCTTGGTCGTCGGTCAGGACATCACGGGGCTGAACGCGTTCGGCGGTTGATCGGCCCGGGGTGACAGGGCGAAATCCGTGGCGTAAGTTCGCGCAGCTATGAACGAACCAGTTTACATCCTCGGCGCGGGACGGACCGACTTTAAGCGCAACCTGAAGAAGGAAGGCAAGACGCTGCGCGACCTGATCAAGGAAGGCGGCCGCAAAGCGCTCGACGACGCCAAGATCGATCCGGCAGAAATCCAGGCGGCGGCCGTGGGAAATTTCAATGCAGGGCAGTTCACCAAACAACTGCATCTCGGCGCATTCATTCCCGAGATCGACCCGAAATTGCACGGCATTCCGACCATGCATACCGAGGCCGCCTGCGCCTCCGGCGCGCTTTCCGTTTTGCTTGGGGCCACCTGGATCATGGGCGGATTTCATGACGCCGTGCTCGTCGTCGGCGCGGAGCAGCAGAAGACGATGTCGTCGCTCGACGGGTCCGATGTTCTCGGCGCGGCGGCCGATTATCACATCGAGAAACCGGAATACGGCGACTTCATGTTCCCGAAATTGTTCGGCCGCATCGCGCAAATCTACATCGACAAGTATGGCGCCTCGCCCGACGACCTCGCCGCGGTCGCCTACAAGAATTACGCGCACGCCCGCTTGAATCCGCTCGCGCAGATGCGGGATGCGAACCTGACCTACAGTCACGCTTCCCAGGTCTCAGAGAAAAATCCGAGCGTCGCGCCGCCGCTGCGCGTTTCGGATTGTTCGCAGATCACTGACGGCGCGGCCGCCCTCGTGCTCGTTTCGGGAAAATATCTCGATCGGATCGGCCGCAATAAATCGAAGCTGCCGCGTCTGCTCGGTTACGGGCACACGACGGATTATCTCGCGCTCGAGAAAAAAGATGCGCCCATCTTCAGCACCGCGCGCAAAGCGGCGAAGCAAGCTTTTGACATGGCCAATCTCAAGCCGCGCGAAATCAACGGTGCGGAGGTGCACGATTGCTTTTCGATCACCGAGATCGTGGCTTACGAAATTCTTGGCCTGGCCGAGCATGGCAAAGGCGCGGAACTGGCCAAGAGTGGCGCGACCGCCCTGCCGCAAGTGCGGGGCGAACATATGAGCGGGAAGATCCACTTCGAGATCCCGGTCAATGCCGGCGGCGGGCTGATCGGCGACGGTCATCCCGTGGGTGCGACCGGTGTGCGACAAGTCGTTGAAGCCTATCAACAGCTGACCAACCAGGCGGACGCGCGGCAAATCGAAGGTGCGAAAAAATTTCTCACCTTCAACATGGGCGGCAGCCTGACAACTTCCGTCGCGATGATCTGGGGCATGGGATAGCCAACCGCGCCCGACTTACTTCTTCGGCGTGTAAGTCACTTCTTCGGTCTGACCGTTGAGGTGTGCGACTCCCGTTTTTTGCAGCGGAGTGGCCGAGGTGAAGACGTCGAGGGTCACATCGGTTTCCGGGAATTCCTGCGCCATCTTCGTCATGACCTTGCGCATTATGGCCGGGATCTCGGCCGGGGTGACGTTCTCGAACAGGACGACGCCGAGTTCATTTTGATCGTTCAAGAGCGTGCGACTGATCAACGAGTTCAACGTATCGTCCTGGCGGATCCGATTGAGGTAGGTCAACTGCTGCTGAGTTGATCCGGGTGCTTCAGCGGCCCGCGCCGCTTGCCGCTGTTGATCGGAAGGGGTGGGGTTCTCAAGGGCCGGCTTGATCCGTTGGCAGGCCAGCAGGGACAACAAAGCGGCACCCAGCATCAGCCGCAGGTAAATGGTCGATCGTTTCATGGCAGAATTTCCGTCTCCTTCAATCTATGAATTTTTTCCTGTTTTGCGACCGCGATCGCGCCTACATCCTCTGAGCAATGAGCGCCCATGACGCCGAGGCCACGATGGCCGTCTTTCTCGATTTGGAAAATATCGCCCTCGGCGCGCACGATGCGCAGTTCCCGGCCTTCGACATTCGCAAAGTGATCGAGCGGCTTCTGCTCAAGGGGCACATCGTGGTGAAGAAGGCGTATTGCGATTTCGAGCGCTACAAAACGTTCAAGCGCGGACTGCACGAAGCCGCCTTCGAGTTGATCGAAATCCCGCACGTCCGGCAGTCCGGCAAAAATTCCGCCGACATCCGGATGGTGGTGGACGCGCTCGACCTCTGTTACACCAAGAGTCACGTCGACACTTTCGCGATCATCAGCGGCGACTCGGATTTCTCACCGCTGGTAAGCAAACTGCGCGAGAACGACAAGACCGTCATCGGGGTCGGCGTGAAGAAATCGACTTCCGATCTCTTCATCAGCAACTGCGACGAATTCATCTACTACGACGATCTCGTGCGCATGGAGCCGGCGCGGCGACGTTCGAGCGCCGCCGCCATGAAGACCCCGGCTAGGGCGACGCCGGAGAAAAATCAAGGCCCGCCGATTGAGGAAGCGCTCGATCTGTTGAACAACACGCTCGACGCGTTACGAGCCGAACGCGGGGAGGATTTCCCCGTTCATGGCTCACGGGTGAAGCAGGCAATCAAGCGTCAGCATCCTGGCTTCAACGAACGCGCCTATGGGTTTCGCACCTTCAGCGATCTGCTCCTGGAGGCGCAGAAGCGAGGTTTGCTCAAACTCGAGAGCGACAAAAACGCTGGCGGCTATTTTCTCCATCAGGCGGAGTAGCAGCCATTAGAGCGTTTTCAAGAAACCTGTAGCCGATTCGAAGCGCCGGAGGCGCGACCGACATTAGCCCCGGGCGTGAGCCCGGGGGGATTTGGCGTCTGCATTCAAGTTAGCCCCGGAGGGGCGACAGA
>JBDTCM010000126.1:0-5728 GCA_039923575.1 Chthoniobacterales bacterium | reverse complement strand
CAGCTCTTCGAGAGGCGGTTTCTTTGTCACTTTCAGGTTCCGCTGCGCTTGCGGATATTTCCTCAGGCATTGCTTGAGCTCGCTCAGCGGTTTCCCCGTCGCCTGCATGATCCGCAAAATTTGCAGGGCGCTGATGATGCCGTCACCGGTCGTGGTGTAGTCGCGAAAGATCATGTGCCCGCTCTGTTCGCCGCCGAGATTCAGATTTTGGCGCACCATTTCCTCGATCACATAGCGGTCGCCCACTTTCGTCCGGATCACTTTGCCACCATGCGCGGCGAGGGTTTCGTCGAGCCCGAAGTTGCTCATGACCGTGGCGACGAGCGTACTTTGCGCGAGCTGGCCGCGGCCTAACAAATCGACCGAGGCAATGGCGAGAATCTCATCGCCATCGACCAGTTCGCCCTCTTCGTCGCACAGGAGCACGCGATCAGCGTCGCCGTCGTTGGAAATTCCGACCATCGCTTCGCTCTTCTTGACGAGACGTTGGATCTCCTCAGGATGCGTGCTCCCGCAGGCGGCGTTGATGTTGGTGCCGTTAGGCTGGTTGTGCGCCACGACCAATTCCGCGCCGAGCTCGCGCAGAATGCAGGGGGTCGACTTGTAGCCGGCGCCGTTCGCGACATCGACCGCGATCCGCATTTTCTCGAGTGTCATCCCGCGCGGGAAACTCGTTTTGGCAAACTCGACGTAACGCCCGAGAGCGTCATCGATGCGTGTAGCGCGCCCGATTTTCTGCGCCGTCGGCCGGATGGAATCAATCTCGCCCGTGAAAACAAGCTGCTCGATCTTGCGCTCAACTTCGTCGTCGAGCTTGTAGCCGTCGTGCCGGAAAAACTTGATTCCGTTATCCTCGTACGGGTTGTGCGAAGCGGAGAGGACAATCCCGGCATCGGCCCGGAGCGAGCGCGTGATGTAGGCCACCCCCGGCGTGGGCAGCGGGCCGATCAGGAGGACGTCCACGCCTAACGACGTGATCCCGGCGACGAGCGCATTCTCGAGCATGTAACCGGAGAGACGCGTGTCTTTCCCAAGCACAATCTTGGGCCGCGTCCCGGGCGGATGCGACTGCGGATTGAGGGTGGTGAAAACGTGCGCCGCGGCGCGCCCGAGTTTGAGCGCCGTCTCGGCCGTGACCGGCTCGACGTTCGCAACCCCGCGCACGCCGTCCGTTCCAAAAATTTTCTTGGCTTGTGTCACTAGGGTTGCCCCGCGCTGGCCTTCTGCCGGTCGTAATCGCTGAAAAAGACGCACTCGTTGTCGAGCCCGAGAAGCGTCGCCCATTTTAACGGGAACTTCTGCAGATCGACACTGCGTAGAATGACCGGCCCCCAGTCTTTGTATTCGCCCTTCAAAATGTCTCTTAACGTATTCCCGCTCCCACTGATCGGCGTCAGATAGAGCCCATTGATCTTGCCGCCGAGCAGGCCGTAATCACTCATTTCGGTAAAAGCGCGAATGGTTTCGGGCAGCCAGACCGCACGCCGATCGGCGTACCAGGCGACCGCCCAAGGCATGTCGGTCGCGATGATTTCAGTAGGTTTCATCCAATCATTCAGCACGGCGATGTAGGGCGGCACATAGGGGGGCCAGCGGATGCTGCCCTGGGCGCGGGCGAAGAACAGGTTGAAAACCATCGGCCAACCGCACAAGAGAAAAAGCAGCGTGAGAAAGGCGACCCGGGCGAGACGATTCTCGATCTCGAGGCGGTTCCATTGCACGAGGAGATAGGCGAGGCCGAAGCAGGTCATGATCGGCACAAAAAGCAGATGCAACTGATTCGCGGCCACTCCCTGTTCCTCAGAGATGCCGTAGACTGCCATTCCCGCCACCGCGCCTAACCAGAGGGCCAGCAAAAACCAGCGCAGCACGGAAGTCGCCGCCCGCCGGAACGGGTGCAGCAGCGCCGCGAAAAAGAAGAGCGCAACCACGCTCCAGCCGAAGTATTGATAAATTTTGCCAGTCTGATCGGTGAGGTTCGCGCCGATTTTGGTGCGCAGCGCGCCGAGGCTGAGGGCATGAAAGTCGATCGCGGTCTGGCGCATCTGCCCGGCCTCGCTCAGCCCGATCTGATCGAAGAAGGCATAAAAGGCGATGCCGGCAGGATTGCCGCAAACGAGATAATTCCGCAACAGCCACGGCCCGTAGAGAAGAAGAAAGGGCGCCAGCAGCCAAACCGCCGTCCGAAGCCGCGGCTGGAAATAGAAAATGGAAAAAGCGAGCGCCGGCAGAAAAATCCAAATCGTTAGGGCATGCGAAAGAGCAAGCAAACCGAAGCCCGCGCCGACGAGCACGAGCCAGAGTCGGGCCGAGCGCTCCGCCGCTTTCTCTTCGACGGCCCGCACGAACGCGTAAAGCGTGAGGTTGAAAAGCAGCAACAAGAGCATCTGCGGCAACCCCGAGAGCGAGTATTGCCAGAAGGTGTCGCAGATCAGGAGCAGGGCGCAGCTGAGCAGGGCGAGTTGTCGGTCAAAGAGCCGGCGCGCGATCAAGAACAACACCACGATCGACGCGAGAAAAAGGACGATCGACATCAATGCGATCACCTTGTCGCCCGCGTAAATAGTATCGCGCGGCGTCATCTTGAGATGAGATTTCACCGGCAGGAGCGCGATCGCATCGACCAGCGGCGGGAGCGGCGCGTTGTAAGTGTCGATCCAGATTTTCTGCGCCACGTCCTTGCCGTGGCGTTGCAATTGCCCTGCCGCCAGCGGTCGCGCGAAATTGGTCTTCCAGCCGTGCCCATGCAGCAGTTCGCGTCCGATCTGCGCCTGATCCATCGCCTGCGAAGTGGCGAGGCCACGGAACTCGTGCAGCAGATAAAAGAGCGAGAGCCCAACTATGAGCATGAAGACGAGGGCACGGCGCACCCAGACGGCGGCCCCGCCCGATTCGAGCGCGTGAATCGCTTTTTGGACTGCGTCAGCGCTACCGGGCATGGGAAAGAAAATCCGAAACGCCGCTATTTTTTAGTTTTGGATTTCGCATTTTCGTCATTTCGAATTTCCGATTTCTCTTCATTCATTTCGTTGATCTTGCGGTGCAGGGTGCGGCGGCTGATGCCGAGCTTCTTCGCGGCGGCAGTGATGTTGCCCTTCGTCGTCGCGAGCGCCTGGTGGATCAACCGCTTTTCCGTCGCGTGCAGATCGAGCGGGCCGGCGCCTTCGTCGACAGATCGCACCCGCGACCCCGCCGGCGGTGCCGCCTGGCGCACTGCCGCCGGGAGATCGCGCAGGGTCACTTTCGGTCCGCTCGCCATGACCACGCCGTGCTCGATCGCGGTTCTCAGCTCACGCACATTTCCCGGCCAATCGTATGCGATTAAAGTATTCATGGCGTCGGAGGTGAGATCGAGCAGCGGCCGCTCGTTCGCCTTGCAGAAATGCCGCAAAAACGTGCGCACGAGAAGCGGAATGTCTTCCTTGCGGTCGCGCAACGGCGGCATCGTGATCTTGACCACGTTGAGCCGGAAGTAGAGATCGTCGCGAAATTTTCTCTCGTTCACCATCGTCTCGAGATTCTTGTTCGTCGCCGCGATCACGCGCACATCCGCGTGCAGGGTTTGCGAACCGCCGACCCGCTCGAAGGCGCGGGCCTCGCTCATGACCCGGAGCAGTTTGACCTGCGTGCTGGCATCGATCTCGCCGATCTCATCGAGGAAAATGGTGCCGCCATTGGCCTGCTCAAAGCGGCCGATGCGGCGCTCGTGCGCGCCGGTGAAAGCGCCCTTTTCGTGCCCGAACAATTCGCTCTCGAGCAACTGCGGCGAGAGCGCGGCGCAATGCACGGTGACGAATTTCCCCTTGTGTCGTCGGCTGAGATTATGAATCGCATGCGCGGCCAGTTCCTTGCCCGTGCCGCTCTCGCCTTCGATCAGGATGCTGGCCGATGACGGCGCCACCTGCCGGATGGTATCGAGCACTTCGCGCAGGGCGATCGATTCGCCGAGGATATTCTCGAGGCCAAAACGTTCGTCCACCTCCTGCCGCAGCGCACGATTCTCCTGTTCGAGCCGGCGACTACCGAGCGCGCGCGCGATCAGCATCTCGACCTTGTCGAGATTGAGCGGCTTGGTCACAAAATCGTAGGCGCCGCGTTTCATCGCATCGACCGCGGTGTCGACCGAGCCGTAAGCCGTCATCATGATGCAGACCGGCGGATGCGGCATTTTGAGCGCGCGCTCGATCAACGTCATCCCATCGTCGCCGCCGAGACGCAGATCGGTCAGGAGAAGGTCGATCTGGTCGCGTTCCAGCACTTCGAGCGCGCTGGCCGCGTCGGCCGCGACGTAAGTGTCATACTTGTCGCCTAACAAACTGCGCAACCCATCCCGGGTGTGCTTCTCGTCGTCGACAATCAAGATCGTCGGTTGCATCGCAGGAGAACAGTGGAGGATGTCAGGCCAAGAGGAAAAAGAAAAGTCAGCGCCGCTTCAAGCGTGCGGCCCTCAAATCTTCATCCCGATTCGTCGCAGGTAGGGCGAGACTCCGTCGAGCCTGAGGGCAACCGTTAATCTGGAACCCGCACACCTTCCGACTCGACAGAGTCTCGCCCCACCCAAAGTCCCTAACTTTCCGCCCGATCCGGCAGCATCCGCACCCTCCGATCCAGCAGCGGCAGCCGGATGGTCAACGTCAGCCCTTTGCCTTCGCTGCTCTCGATCGACAACTCGCCTCCGTGTTCGCGCACGATTCGCCTAACGATAAGCAAACCCAGTCCGGATCCGGCTTCCTTGGTCGTGAAATACGGCTCGAAAACGCGGCTCAGGTTTTCCGCTGAAATCCCGCCACCCGTGTCCGTAAAACTGATCTTCACGTGCGTGTCATCGCGATCGGTCCGGATGCGCAGAATGCCACGGCGCTTCATCGCTTCGAAGCTGTTCTTGATCGCGTTGTAAAAGACCTGCTTCATCTGGTCGCGATCGACTTCGAGCCGCGGCAGATCCGAGCGCAGCTCGGTCTCGACCACGATGTCGCGATCCTTGATTTCCGGCCGGAAAAAACTCACCGCCTCGAGGACGATGGCATTCACGTCCTCGGGCTGGAGGTGCGGTTTGGAAGGCCGAATCGCGCGCAAGAACTGGCTCACGATCGAATCGAGCCGGTTGATCTCGGCGCGCGCGATGTCGATCGATTCCTGCAACTCGCGCTTGTCCTCCGGGGCGCCCAACTTCTTCACCTTCCGCTCCATCAATTGGAGGTGGATGTGGAGCGAATTGAGCGGGTTGCCGATCTCGTGCGCGACACCGGCCGCGAGCAAGGTGAGCGCGGACAAGCGCTCCGACTCGATCGTCTGCTGGGTCGAGCGGCGGCTTTCCGTGATGTCGCGCAGGATCATGGCGTGCCCGACCGCTTCCGCCGCCAGCTCGGTCGCACCGTCGTTAGGCGCACGCCGTTCGATGAGGAGCCGGACGACGTAGAAATTGATGAAGCGGTTCGCCGGATAAAAAATTTCCATGTCGCGGCTGAGGGCGGCGTCGGATTGGGAGAGCGCTTTCCAATCGAGACCGCGCACCTGCTCCTCGAGCGGTTTCAAGCAGTTCTTGTTCCGAGGAAATCTCGTTGACCTGGCCGTCGCGGTCGTCATCGGCCTCGCGTTCGCCGCGGTCGTGACCGCGCTGGTCGCGGACATCATCACTCCGATCATCGCGGCGATCGGTGGGCAGCCGAACTTCGGGGGGCTGACGTTCACTATCAACGGCAGCGAGTTCAAATACGGGGCGTTCATC
>JBDTCM010000125.1:0-2831 GCA_039923575.1 Chthoniobacterales bacterium | reverse complement strand
TGCAGTATCACGAAATTGCGGAGTCGTTAGGCTGCTCCATCGGCACGGTCATGTCGCGCTTGTTTTATGCGCGCAAGAAACTGCAGAATTTGCTTCGGGATGTTTATGAAAACGTTTGAGGAAAACTGGACCGCCTGGGTCGACGACGAGCTGAACGAGGCCGAGCGCGCGGAGTTCGAAGCTTCGCTTGACGATCCGGCCGCGGCCCTCGCGGAAAAAAATCAGGCGCACAAACTCGGGGCGCTTTTGAAGGAAGAGTTGCGCGTCCCCGCCATGGGCAACGAGGAATTCTTTCATCATCAATTGCGCAGCCGGATCGAAGCGGAGTCTGCGCCCGCCGGGGCGCGCGCACTCCCGCCGGCGCGCGAAGCCTGGTGGACGATTCGCCGTCTGCTCTGGACGGGGGCCGGCTCGCTCGCGGTCTTTGCGATCTGCGCGTTTTTTGTCATCCGCGAGGAACAGGCACCGGATCAGTCGCAGTATCTCACCCAGATCTTGAACGCGCGGGTCGATCCCGGAGTGAATCCGAACGCGACCGTTTCGATTTTTCAGACGAAGCAGGACCGGGTGACCGTGCTCTGGGTGGATGGGTTGAAATCGTTGCCGAGCGATTACGCCGCCAAATAAAACGATGTGCCGCACTCTTTTCGCCGCTCTCGCCGGGATTGCCTTGCTCTTTGCGATGGCCTCTCCCGCAAGCGCTGGCAAACCGAGGCCGGGCGGGAAAAAAGTCTGGAGCGGCCTCGTCATGGCCACCAATGCGCCAAGGCCGCGGCCCGCGCCGCCCGAGGTGCATCGTTTCAATCAGACGTTGCAACGCACCTTTGGCTACAATCAATTCGAATTGATCGGCGTTTCACGCAAAGCGCTCCTCAACGATGAGACAAACTGGCTGGCTACGAGCAAGCATTTCTCGCTCCGGGTCGATCCGCGTGGTGTTTCGCGCAATGGCTATCGGGTCAGTCTTCAATTATTCCAAGACCGGCAGTTGCTCCTGGAAACCGAGGCGACTCTCAGCCCAAGCGGTCCGCTCGTGATCAGGGGGCCGCAGATTGGCGCGGGACAATTACTCCTCCTGCTCGTCGTGCAGTAGCGGCCCCATCTTCATCCCAGGATTGAAGGCGCCCAATTGCGGAGGGTTGCACGTAGCATTAAATGCCGTATGCGTTTTTTCTTCCTGGCCGCGTTTTCCCTGCTCGTCCTCTCGCGCGTGAACGCCGAAACTAAATTCGATTTCGCCACCACGCCGGGAAAGCTGCCGAAGGATGTTCTGCCCGTCGAATACGCGATCCGGATCGAGCCGGATCTCGCGAAGCTCACCTTCAACGGCTCGGAAACGGTTAAACTCAAAGTCGAGAAGCCGGTCACAAAGATCGTTCTCAACGCGCTCGAGATCGAAATTGCCTCCGCCTCGATCGATGACCAGTCGCTCCCGGAAAAAGCGATCAAGCTCGATCCCGCCGAGCAAACGCTGACGCTGACTTTGCCTAACGAGCTGGCGGCGGGCGAACATCAGCTCGCGCTCAAGTTCAAGGGCAAGATCAATGCGCAAGGGCAGGGGCTTTTCTACGCCCGCTATCAGGAGGAGGGAACGAACGAAAAGAAGACCATGCTCGGGACACAATTCGAGGCGACGGATGCGCGCCGCATGTTTCCCTGCTGGGACGAACCCAGTTTCCGCGCCCGCTTTCAACTCACCGCCGTCGTCCCGGAAAATTTCACCGCGGTTTCGAACATGCCGGTGGAAAACGAGCAGAAAAACGACGGCCGCAAGGAAGTGCGCTTCGCCCTTTCGCCCTCGATGTCGAGTTATCTCGTCGTCCTGGTCGCCGGCGAGATGGATTCCATCGAGAGCGAACAGGACGGCGTAAAGCTGCGCGTCTTCGCGACCAAAGGGAAAGCGGAGATGGGTCGTTATGCGCTCGAGAGCGAGGCGAAAATCCTGCACTACTACAACGACTATTTCGGCGTGCCCTATCCGCTCCCCAAGCTCGCCCTGATCGCGGTCCCGGGGGGTTTCGGCGGCGCGATGGAAAACTGGGGCGGCATCACCTATTACGAGTCGGTCCTGCTTTTCGATCCGAAGAATTCCTCCGCCGAAACGCAGCAAAATATTTTCGCGGTCATCGCGCACGAGATGGCGCATCAGTGGTTCGGCGATCTCGTCACGATGGCGTGGTGGGACAACCTCTGGTTGAACGAAGGCTTCGCCTCCTGGATGGGCTCGAAGTGCACCGACCATTTCCACCCGGAGTGGAACGAATGGTTGCGCCGCAATGCCTCGCGCAATCCGAGCCGGCGGATTGGTTTCGATAAAGATATCGCGATGCAATCCGATGCGCGCTCGACTACGCATCCAGTGCAGCAGCCGATCGCGACCGAGG
This sequence comes from Chthoniobacterales bacterium, assembly GCA_039923575.1. Taxonomy (GTDB): domain Bacteria; phylum Verrucomicrobiota; class Verrucomicrobiia; order Chthoniobacterales; family UBA10450; genus Palsa-1392. The sequence continues at coordinate 447 of JBDTCM010000125.1, read as the reverse complement.
CGGAAGCGGGCAGCGCCTTCGACGAGATCGCCTACAAGAAAGGCCAGTCGATCATTCGCATGCTCGAGAGTTTTCTCGGCGAAAATGTTTTCCGCGATGGCATTCGCAAATACGTCGCGATGCACAAGTATTCGAACACGACCACGGCCGACCTCTGGCAAGCCTTGACCGAAGTCTCAGGTAAACCGGTCGGTGAGATTGCGCCCGGTTGGACGGAGCAGCCAGGCTTTCCGCTCGTGAAAGTGAAGCGCCAGGAGAACACGATCAAGCTCACGCAAGAGCGCTTTACGGTGCACTTTCCCCATCCGCCCGCACTCGAATGGCAGATCCCGCTCACTTACCGCATAGATGGACAGCCGGGCTCGAGCAGTTTCCTGATGCGCGCTCCCGCGGCGGATCTGCCTAACGAGGTAACTGACGATCGCGCGATCAAATTCAACCTCGGTG
>JBDTCM010000124.1:0-7603 GCA_039923575.1 Chthoniobacterales bacterium | reverse complement strand
AGCCTCCCCCGGCCAAAGCTTGCACCTTCTCCAGCGAGCGGGGCATTTCCTCCGCGCGTGCGGCAATATAGATTCCCAGCAGCCTTCCTACAGCGTTATCCCCTGTCATAACTCAAATCTTCTACTTTCGTCGTCTCGTGCAAACGCGCGTAATCCACTGTCAATCGCCCGTCACCCTCATCGGCATAGATTTCCACGAAGCGTTCGCCGAAGCGAACGTCCTGCCAGCCGTAATCCTGCTGGCTTTGCACAGCGGCGGGTATGACCGTTTCCACACCGACCACGGAAGCCACAAAGAGCGCCCTGCTCGCTTCGAGCGATTCGGCGGTCGCGCCGTAGAGCGGGCTTTCCCCGTCGATCGTGTGTCGCAACGTCAGCGCCGCCGGAAACACGATCAGCCGCTCAAAATGCAGTTTGAGCGTATAGAAATAGCGAAACATTTCTTCTTCCTCCAGGATCGGTTCGTCACGCATGAACATGATGCGAAACTCCGTTTCCACCATGCTGTGGGAACGCAGGTTCGCGACACGTAACATGAGAGTTGGTTTCCCGTTAAAAGGCGCAATCACCATCGTCCGGCTAAAAACAATCCGCGCGGTCGGCCGCGAGAAACGGACGAAGATCAGACCCGTCATCACCGCCAGCCAGAACATGCCGCTGATGATTTCGATCGTCGTCACGACATGCGCGTAAGCCGTCTGCGGATACATGTGGCCGTAGCCAACCGTGGCGAGGGTTTGCACACTAAAAAAAAACGCCTCGAGAAACGAACCCGGCGTCATCCCGGCGATGCAGTTTCCGCCCCAGGCGTAAAGAGCCGCAAAAAGGAGATTGACCGAGATGTAGACGCCGGCGATGAGCGCGGCAAAACGCGACCAGCTCAGTGAAAGCACCCACTGGTAAATGTCGCGCCACTCCTTTTCGGTGTTGATCTTGACGAATTCGACGTGGCCAGCTCGCGTCGAAACAGGCCTGGGCGATCGCTGCATGGGCGAGACTATATACGATAAAGGGCCTGGGGAGAACTGCGCTCGGTCCCATTCGCTGCGACTCGGCTTCTGAGGCGCACGGCGACGCGAATATTTGTGAAACCGAGGTCCCGCGACGTGTGTCTTATCATTACGATTTGTTTGCGAAATCGCCTACCGCTATGTCGAGACAAGGTCAGCATGGAAACGGCTCAGTGGCACGCAAGACGCGGGGTCAGCGCCGATGCAGGACCGCCGGGTACACCCGGAGATCCCTCGGGGCGACCGATGATGCTTCGGACGAACGACTGCCCGGCATCGGGACCTTGACGCGAACGCGCCGGCTACTCATGGCCGCGCTGTGCGTTTGGGAGCTGAAGAACGGCATCCGCGATTAGAGCGATGCCAGCGCAACCCAACGCCGCCGCACCTGCGGCTTCCTTTATAACGCAGCTGTCAGCAAGAGCTCATGCAGTTGGCCATTGATCGTACCCTAGCCTGTGATTTGGCCCGCATCACACATGCACTCGTCGCCAGGATCGTAAGCTTACGCTCTGGAATGGGTTCCGGGGTCAAGAGTCTTTTCGTCTTCTGACTCCAGCCATCCTCTGGACTCTTTCTCCTGATAACCGTAAGTTCTTCTCCAGCATGAACAATCTTAAGATCAGCTCCGCCGTCGTCGTCGCCTTGTTACTCACCGCCCTGCCCCTTCACGCGCAGGAAAAGAAACGGATCAGCCCGCACGAAACCGTCTCCGCCAATATCGATGGCACACAGATCAAGATCGTTTACGGGCGGCCCTATACCAAGGACCCGAAGAGCGGCGAGATGCGAAAAATCTGGGGCGGCCTCGTCCCCTTCGGTCAGGTCTGGCGGATGGGCGCCGATGAAGCGACCCTGCTCACGACCGATCACGACATCGACCTCGGCGGCACGAAGATCCCGGCCGGTAGTTACTCACTCTATCTTCAGCCGGAAGAAAATGGCGCCGCCCAGCTGATCGTGAACAAACAAACTGGCCAGTGGGGCACGAAACACGACGCGAGCCAGGACTTCGCCAAGGTTGAGATGAAGAAGAACCCGCTCGCTCCGGCCGTGAACCAGTTCACGATCGCGCTCGACAAGAATCCCGCCGGCGCCGGTGGCATGTTGCGGTTAAAATGGGAAACCACCGTGTATTCGACACCGATTACTTTGCAGAAGTAGCACGCCGGTCGCGCGCAACTTAGTCATCAGATCCGCCCGCGCCATCTGGCGGACCGGCGTCACTAATCCTCGATTGGGTTTGCTTAAACGGCCAGGATTGAAACCCATCAAAATGGGCCATTCGCTTTTCTTCATCTCGCCAAACAGGCGAAAATTGTTTAACCTGGCCGATGGAAGATTTCATCCCGACTAACGATCTGGATCGTGCCCTCGTGGCCGCGCGGCGCAGCCCATCCGCCATCCCAGAGGTCTATCGGCAACTCAGCCAGGGCGAGCTTTTCCTGCTCATTCCTCACCATCCCGAATTCGAGGAAGGCGATGCCGTCCAGATTCAGAACGGGATGGAAATGCCCTTCCTCCGTCAGGCCGACAGCCTGGGCGAGGTCGTCCTCATCTTTTCGTCCGAGGAACGCGCGCAGGAAGGAATGCGGCGAGGTAAAGTCCCGCCCAACAAATACCGTATCGTTTCCATGGAGGCTCTCCAAGCCATGGAAGTGATTGGCAAGGTCGGCCTCCGCGCACTTATCAATAAGAGCTGCACCACGCCACAGTTCACGATCCCGCCCGAGCTGATGTGTGACATCGCCAGCGGCGAAGTCTTCAAAGCCCAGCCTATCAGTGGTAAACCCGAGGTGGAAGTGGCCCTGCAACTGCTCGATCCGGCCGATTACCCAACCAACCTCGTCCAACCCGTCTTCGAGGTCCTGCGGCAGTATCGCAACTTTCGCGCCGCCTGGATCTTTAGAAATGAACAAGCGGCAACCGAAGCCGGCCTTGAGAACGCCTTTCAATTACTCATCCTCATGGATCCGCCGGACGAGGCCATCTACCACGAGCTGAACCTCGTCATCGCCGCCTCGACTTCTAACCAAGGCATTATCCTCCACGGTCTCGTCGATAAAGACGACCCGGTCTATATCACAGAGTTATTCCGCCAGGCAGAGCCCTTCTACCTTGCCGCCGATTTCGCCAAGACGAAGAGTGAGTAGCACGTGCAGCCAACCTTCCCCCTTTGGGCGAGCCTTTCATCGCACCGACCCAATTGATCAATGAGAATTTTGTAATGAACGGACGGGTTAAGATGTTGGTCGCGGCCAGGCCGAGATCACAGACTGGCTCCAATTCCCCTCTTTTCACCTTGACGGCCGTCATCCCCTTCATGTAATTCGAAACCTCGGACATACGGAAATTTCTTATGATTATTCTTTTTAGATTGGTAAAAGGCGGCGTTTTCACTCTTCTGCTCTCGCTCTCCTTAGCTCCCCTTGCTTCGGGCCAACTGGCGCCCACCACCCGGGTGCCCCGGACGGAGGCGCTCGAGAAATACGACAACCCGCCTGCTCCCCCGCGAAAAATCGAGACTTCGCCGCGAATGATCTCGCAATTCGCGGCCTTCACCAGTTTCCAGGTGAACGTCGATGGGAGTGGCCAAAACATCCTCGGCGACGCCGCCAACGAGTGCTCGATCTCGGTTGACCCCACCAACGGCAGCAAGATGGTAGTCGCCTGGAGACAGTTCAATAGCGTGCTCTCCAACTTCCGGCAGGCCGGCTGGGGTTACACCGCCAACGGGGGCACGAACTGGACCTTCCCCGGTGTTCTCGAAAACGGCATCTTCCGCAGCGACCCGGTGACAAGCTCCGATGAGGTAGGAAGCTTCTTCTATCTCAGTCTCATGTCGGACATTAACACTTCCTTCTTTTGCGACGACCTCTGGCGCTCGACCAACAGCGGCCAATCATGGACGCTGCTTTCGGGCGAGCGCGGCGCCGGCGGCGGCGACAAGCAATGGCTCACGATCGATAAGACCAACGGCCCGGGGCACGGGTTCCAATACCAGTCCGACGACGGCATTAACTGCAGCGGCGGCGGCGTGCAATTTCAACGTTCCACCAACGGCGGAGTCACCTGGCAGTCGCCGATTAGTATTCCTAACTCCCCGGTCTACGGCACGCTCGACGTGGACACCAATGGTAATCTCTATATCGGCGGCGAAGGATCCACCCAGTTCTACTGCGAGCGCTCGAGCAATGCGCAGATCGCAACCCAGACGCCGACCTTTGACCGCAGCACCGCCGTCAACATGGGCGGCTTCCTCGGGAGCGGAGGCATCAATGGGGTAGGACTGGATGGAATGGTCTTCCTCGCGGTCGATCGCTCCGGCGGCTCGACCAACAACAACATTTACATGCTGGCCAGCGTAGTCCCGAATGGCCGCAGCACCACCGACGTGATGTTTGTGCGCAGCACCGACGGCGGCTTGACCTTCAGCGCACCGAAGAAGGTCAATGACGACCCGGTCAATCCGAGCAAGTGGCACTGGTTTGGGACATTTTCCGTCGCTCCCAATGGACGGCTCGACGCGGTCTGGTACGACACGCGCAACGCGGCCAATAATACCGACTCGCAACTCTTCTATTCCTGGAGCACCGACGCGGGCGTTACCTGGGCACCGAACGTCGCGGTAAGCAATTCGTTTAATCCCCTCGAAGGTTATCCCAACCAGAGCAAGATCGGCGATTACATCACCATCGTTTCCGACAATACTGGGGCCAACGTCGCGTATCCCGCCACCTTCAACTTCAACGCCAGCCGCAACCAGCACGAGGAAGACGTCTATTATGTCCGGGTCGCTCCTCCGGTCACCGCCCTCACTCTGCTGAGCGCGGCGTCAAGTCTCACCCATGGCGCGGCGGGCACATTCGATATCGCGATGCCCTTGACTGGTACCTCCGGAGTCGAAGACCGAGTCGCCGCCACTTACAATGCAGTCTTCACCTTTGACGCGCCGGTGACGTCCGGCCAGGTGCAGGTGATCAGCGGAACGGCCACGGTGGGAGCAGTCACCTTCAGTGGCAATAGCATGACCGCCGCCATCACCGGCGTCACCAGTGCCGAGATCGTGACCTTGCGGGCGCTGAATATCAACGGAGATGGATTGCCACACGGAGACGTCCCGTTCGGGTACCTCGCCGCCGATGCCAATGCCAGCCGGGTCGTAGATAAAGCAGACCAACAGCTGATCAGAGGTCAAATCAACCAGCCCGTAACGAGCGCCAACTTCCGCGACGACGTCAATGCGGACGGCCAGATCAAGAATACGGACACCAATCTGGTCAAGACCAACAAAGGCCACTCGATCCCATAGCTCGCCTCGCCGATCCGCCTCTTCTTTCCATCCTTCTGCCTTCATCACCCCTTTGCCGCGCTGTAGCCTTGGCGAAGTCGGGTCCGACCTCAGACCTCTGACATCAGACCTCTGACTTCCCCTTGCCTCCCCGCCCCAAACCGAGCAGGATCGCGCGGAAATGAACCCCTTCCCCTTGCGGTTCGGCCAAATTGACGGCGACCGACGGAAAGCAGGCGCCCTTGGCATCCGATGTTCGGCCTTTTCAACGCCTCCACCTCAATCCCTCGTCGGATTAGACGGAATAATTCCACCGAAGTCTCGTTAGGCCTCTCTACACCACGTCATGAAACAAATCGTGATTCTCCTCGCAGCCACGGCGTCTTTGAGCGCCTGCGCCACACAGCCCACCTCTCCAACTGACGCGAAACCCGTTCCGGCGCAGCGCGTGTTTAATCAGGCGCTTGCCACACCCGCTGCGGGCAAGACGGAGGTTCGCTTCGTTCGCGATGTGGGTTTCCTCGGCGGCGGGGTGAAAGCGCGCTTATCCCTCAATGGACAGCCTTTCGCGGAGCTCGGTGCTGGGGAATCGTTCAGCATTTATTTGGTGCCGCGCATCTATACCTTCTCGATGATACAGCGTCCAAACCTGTTCGGGTATGAGGTCCCCCGCGAGATCGAAGTCGAAGTAAAGCCGGGTCGCACCATGAAGATCAGGATCGGATTCAGCGACAATGGACCAATTTTTAGTCCAATGACTTACTAGCTGCAACGCTCAAGGCCTAACCAATCGTGGAGCTGACCCGCGTTAACAAAGAAACGCGGCAGACCGCGAGCCGCCGGACGTTCGCGATCAAAGCCAAGGTTAACGATCCGCGGGCGGAGACGTTCGCGTTCCGCGCGCAAAAGACCATGTATGGTGGCAAGCACGTTGCCAGAGGCGATACGATTTTCGTCTTCGCGAGCGAGAACGAAGGCGGGCCCGGTCTCATCGCAAGCGGCGTCGTGACCTGTGTCAAAGCGATCGCGAAGAAATGTGAAATCGCCCGGCAAACGCCGCGCGTGAGCGTCACAATCAGACGCACCGCGCTCGCGCAGCGGCGCCTGGGTCGGAGCGAGCTCAAACCTTTTTCCAAGTGGCGGGACGGTCGACCTGAGACTGAGTTCAACTTCAAATTCTATCGTCAGGCAACGAACAAGATCGTCGGCATCTCTGATGAAGCGGCGGCGTTCCTGCGCGGATTCTTTTAACAGACTCGCTTTTGACGGGCGAAATCGCTAAGATGCAAACTTAATCGAGGCCTTCTCATGAAATCTTTCTACCCGCCTGAATTAACTGATGCAGTGGCCGGACGCACGCCTCTCATCCCGAGATGGGTCTGGGCTTTGCCCCTCGGCGCCGGCGCCGCCCTGCTCCTGATCAGTGCGTTCCAGAGTTTCGGGGTCGCCGATCGACCGCACGGTGAGCGCAAGGAACATTGGAGCGGGAAAAACTTCGCCACCCAGACCGATGTGCGGGCGCCGCGCGCTCCCTCGGCGACGGCCCCGGGCTGGGATTCGGAGCGGGTCTGGAGCGGGGGCGATGATTGGGAGCCCTTCACCGCCGCGGACAAGTCTTCAAATTACGTCTATCAAATGACGACGCGCTTTAACACCACGGTGTCGGGCATTTTTATCCGGCGCTCGACGAATGGCGGCGCCACCTGGAAGGCGGATCAGCTGATTGCGCCCATCAACATGTGGCAGGCCGACCCGCAGATGCAGGTGTCGGCGGATGGAACGGTCTACGCCGTCTGGCTCGATGGCCCGAATTGGATGAGTAAGCTCGTGAAATCATACGATCACGGTGCGACCTGGACGGCGCCGGTCGTGATTGCGCCGTCCCTGCGCTGGACTGATCATCCGTGGCTCGTCGTCTCGCCCGATGGCCAGGACGTGTATGTCGGCTTGAACATGGACGACAGCTTTCTCGTCGCGTCGCACGACGGCGGGCAGACTTTCCTGGCGCCGATCAAGACGAACACGCAGCCGACGCCGGGTCATTGGTGGGACGCGAATGGCGCCGTGATCGCTCCCGATGGCAGCATTTACTATGCGGTCATCAACTTCTACCTCAACTACAAGGGCCCGGCCGAGATCAACGTCGTCATCTCGCATGATCGCGGCGCGAGCTGGCAGACGACCCTGGTGGATACTTCGGCGCCGCCTCCTGGCTGTCGCGGTGCGGCCGGCTGCACCTACGGTTTTCTTTCTTCGACTGCGAGCCTGGCGCTCGATCCGAGCGGCAAGCTCATGCTGGCGT
>JBDTCM010000123.1:0-3799 GCA_039923575.1 Chthoniobacterales bacterium | reverse complement strand
GTGCTTCATGCGGCTACCCCCTTATTGATCAGGCGGCTACACCTTTATTGAACTCGCTCTAGAGATGCGAACCCCCGAGACGATAGGTGCCCTCGCCGTCTGCGCGGCTCGGGATGACGACGGTGGGTGCGCGTTGGCGACCTGTTCGTTAGGCCTAACGAGGTAACCGCAAGAGCGCTTCGCAGCCGGTGCGATCCTTGCGATTGGCGAGCGCGAGCGAGCCGTTGTGCGCTTCGGCGATCTGTCGGCTGAGCGCGAGGCCGATGCCCGATCCACCCGGCTTGGTGGTGAAGAATGGAACAAACACATTCTCCGGATTCATGATGCCTGGTCCTTCGTCGCGCACGAAGACCTCGACGCTGTCGCCCGCTTCGCGCCAGCCGGCAGTCACTTGTCCACCGGTTTCGAGTGCGGCATCGACCGCGTTGTGCAGGATGTTGATGAGCAACTGTTCGATCTGGGCGGCGTCGGCCGCGATCGTGATCGGCGGTCCTTCCGCGAGGCGGACGGCGAGGCGCGTTTCGAGACCGATCACGCGCCGCAGGAGTTCGCCCAGATCGACCGGTTCTTTTTGCGGGGGAGGGAGACGCGCGAGGCGCGCATAAGCCTGCATGAAACGGCTGAGCGATTCCGCCCGGGAAGCAATGACATTAAGGCCGCTGCGCGCATCATCCCGCCAATCGATCGGGGGCGGATCACGGCGGAGCAAGCTCTCGAGACTGCCGGCGATCGATTTGATCGGGGCGAGCGAGTTATTCATTTCATGGCCGAGCACCCTAACGAGTCGTTGCCACGCCTTGCGCTCTTCTTCGCGCAGAGTGCGGCTCAGGTCGGTGAGGACGAGCAGCTCGTGCGGCAGGCCGTGCTGGCGATAGTCACTTTTACGGACTCCCCAGCGGCCGGATCCGCCGGGGAAAGTGAGATTGAGCGGCGCGTCTTCATCGGCATCGAGGCAGACGGCGAGGCCGAGATCGCTCGCCCGGCGCCCGAGCAATTTGTCGATCGATTGGCGGAGCAAATTTTCGCCGGCGCGATTGACGAGGCGGAGGCGGCGTTCGGGATCGAAGGTGAAAACGGCGACGTCGATTTCGGCCATGATGGTGCGGAGGAGCGCGGTGGCTTCGAAGGCGCCGAGGCGCTGGACGCGCAGGGTTTCGCCGAGCTGATTGATCTCGAGCAGCACTTCGCCGAGAGCGTCGTCGGCGTGGGCGCCGCGGGCGCGAATCGAATAGTCGCCCTCACGCAAGGCCGCGAGCAGGTTGCTCATCGTCTGGAGCGGACGGACGACGTGCTCACGGGCGTTGGCCAGAAAACCGAGCGCGAAGGTGACGATGACGAGAGTCAATGTCCAATCGACCTTCGCGCTGAAATCGCCGAACCAGAGGAGCGCGAAAGCAGTGAGCATGGCCGGCGCGCCGGCGGCAATGGTGAGCCAGGTCAGCCGTCCTTCATGGGAAAGGCGGCGGCGATGCAATTGCTGATTTCTGATTGCTGATTGCTGATTTGTCTGACGGGCCACAGGTTCTTTCGAATCAGCATTCAGCAATCAACAATCTCAGAGTCCATAATGTTGGAGACGCCGGTAAAAAGCGCTGCGGCTCAGGCCTAACGACTCGGCGGCCTTGCGCGCGTTGCCGTCGTGGCGGGCGAGCGCTTTCTTGATGAGGAAAGCTTCCACCTCCTCGAGGCTCATTTCCTCGAGGCGCGGGGAACCGTCCGAGACAGTCGTTAGGCCAAGATCGTTCGCCTTGACCTGGGCGCCCTGCGACATGAGGACCGCGCGCTCGATGACGTGATCGAGCTCGCGGACGTTGCCGGGGAATTCGTGCCGCATCAGGGCCTCGTGCGCGGCCGGTTCGAAGAGAGTCAGTTTTTTGCGATACCGCTCGGCGTGTTGCCGGAGAAAATGCGCGGCGAGCGGAGCGATGTCTTCGCGCCGTTCGCGCAGCGGCGGGATCGCGACCTCGATCGTGTTGAGGCGAAAGAGCAAATCCTGCCGGAAGCGTCCGGCTGCGACTTCGTCATGCAGATTGGAATTGGTCGCGGAGATGATGCGGACGTTGGCGTGCAGGGTGCGCGAAGAGCCGACGCGCTCGAATTCGCCCGTCTCGATGACGCGGAGCAGTTTGGCCTGCTGAGTCATCGGGAGGTTGGCGATCTCGTCGAGAAAAAGCGTGCTTTCGTCGGCCAGCTCGAAGCGGCCCGCGCGATCCGCTTTCGCATCGGTAAAGGCGCCTTTGACGTGCCCGAAAAGCTCGCTCTCGAAAACGCCTTCCGACAATCCACCCATGTTGACGGTGATCATGAGTTTGCTCGCGCGCGGCGAGAGCGAATGGAGCGCCTGCGCGACGAGCCCTTTGCCGGTGCCGTTCTCGCCCGTCACCAGAACGTTCGCGTCCGACGGTGCAACCCGGGTGATCAATTCGATCACCGGCCGCATCCGTGGCGATTCGGAAATAATGTTCGGCATCTTGCCGCGCAGCAGCTCGTTCTTGGCTTCCAGTTGCTGGCTTTTGCGGAGCGCGCTGCCGAGCGCGATCTGGGTGCGGACGATCGCGAGGAGCCGGTCGTTATCCCAGGGCTTGGGAACGAAATCGCGCGCGCCAAGTTTCATCGCCTCGACCGCGAGATCGATCGTGGCCCAGGCAGTCATGACGACGATGGGCAAAGTTTCATCGAGCGCCTGGACGCGCGGGATGACCTCGAGCCCCTCCTGCCCCGAGGTGGTGTCGCGGGTGTAATTCAAATCCATCATGAGGAGCGCGTAGTTGCGTTTCTCGAGTGTGTTCATGACCGCGCCTAACGACGTCACGGCATCGGTCTGGTAACCTTCGCCCTTGAGCAGGATGCGGAGGGCCTCGAGCACATCAGGCTGGTCGTCGGCGATGAGAATGCGGCTCACGGAATAACGATGAACCGCATTTCCGGCGCGCCGTCAATTTCGCGACGGAGGCGAGGTCGCGGCAACGGGACAGGAATTGGCTGGATTTCGCGGTTGTGATCAGGCGCGTTGTCGGCGAAAAAGGGCCCGGCCCGGATTCTGCGGCGAAGTCATGAGCGTGCACACTTTTCATTTGATCATCGTCTTCGCCCTCGTGGCGCTGGTCTTCACCGCTTTCCTGCGCGAATGGCTTTCGCCGGACCTCGTCGCGCTCAGTGCGATGGGGTTGCTCATGGTCACGGGGATTCTCGGGACCGATGCAACGTTGACCGTCTTCAGCAACAGCGCGCCGATCGTGATCGGCTGCATGTTTGTCCTGAGCGCGGCGCTGGAACGGACCGGTGCGATCGATGCCCTGGCGCGCGTTTTTCTGCGCTTCGCTGGCACGAGTGAATTGCGCGCCCTGGTCGCGCTGGCGGCCTTGACCGTGCCGCTCTCCGCCTTCGTGAATAACACGCCGGTGGTGGTGGTCTTCATGCCGGTCGTCCTCGCCCTCGCGCGCAATACCGAGCTGAAGGCTTCGCGACTTCTGATCCCGCTCTCGTATTTTTCGATCCTGGGCGGCACCTGCACTCTTATCGGCACCTCGACCAACCTGCTCGTCGACGGCGTAACGCGGCGCCATGGCCTGACCCCGTTTACGATCTTCGAGATCACGCCGCTCGGAATTATTTATGGCGCGATTGGCATCGCCTATATGCTCCTGATCGGCCGAAAATTGCTGCCCCGGCGCGAGACACTCGCGGCGCTCATCGGCGAGGGGATGTCGCGGCAGTTTTTGATGCAGGCGGTCATCCCCGAGGGCTCGCCGCTGGTTGGCAAGACAATCGCGGAGACCGCACTCGTGCGTTTGCGCGA
>JBDTCM010000122.1:0-5443 GCA_039923575.1 Chthoniobacterales bacterium | reverse complement strand
AAAGCGAAACTCGTCGCTGACAAAGAGACCGGCGTGACCTTCGCCGACGTGGCCGGTTGCGATGAGGCGAAGTTCGAACTGCAGGAAGTCGTCTCTTTTCTCAAGGATCCGGGGCCTTACAAGGCGCTCGGCGCAAACATTCCAAAAGGCGTGCTGCTTGTCGGCCCACCGGGCACGGGCAAGACGCTGCTGGCGCGGGCGGCCGCCGGTGAAGCGCACGTCCCGTTTTTCCTCATCAGCGGGAGCGATTTTGTCGAGATGTTTGTCGGTGTCGGCGCGGCGCGGGTGCGCGATCTTTTCGAAAAAGCCAAGGGACAGGCCCCGTGTATTGTTTTCATCGACGAGCTGGACGCGATCGGACGGCAGCGAGGTGTTCATATGGGCGCAGTCAATGACGAGCGCGAGCAGACCTTGAATCAACTGCTCGTGGGCATGGACGGCTTCGAGGCGAATGTCGGCGTCATTATTCTGGCAGCTACGAACCGCCCCGAAGTGCTCGACCGTGCCTTGCTCCGGCCGGGCCGTTTCGATCGCCAGATCGTGGTGGACGCTCCCGATCTGGAAGGTCGCTCCGCCGTGTTGAAACTCCACGTGCGCGGCAAACCACTCGCCGCCGGAGTGGAGTTACGGAAACTCGCCGCGCAAACACCGGGCTTTTCCGGCGCGGACCTGGCCAACGTTACCAACGAAGCCGCCTTATTGGCGGCGCGGCGCAACGAAGCGGCAATTACGCAAAAAGATCTGGAGGACGCGGTGGAAAAGGTGATCGCCGGACCCGAGAGGAAAAGCCGGCGTTTGAGTGACGACGAAAAACGCCGTGTCGCCTTTCACGAGGCCGGCCACGCCATCGTTGCGCAGTACAGCAAATATGCCGATCCGGTTCACAAGATCAGCATTATCCCGCACGGACGCGCCGCGCTCGGCTACACCATGCAATTGCCCACGGCCGATCGCTACTTGCTGAGCCGCACGGCCTTGATCGACAAAATCAAAGGAATGCTGGGCGGGCGCGCCGCCGAAGAGATCGTCTTTCACGAAATCAGCACTGGAGCCGAGAACGATCTGGAACACGCGACCGCGCTCGCGCGCCAGATGGTGGCGCTCTACGGGATGAGCGACGTGATCGGCCTTGTCCATTGTGCGCAGCGACAGAACCCGATGCTGGCCGGGATGATGGATGGGGTCTTGCAGCGCGACTGCAGCGAGCAAACCGCGCGCGAAATTGATGAAGAAGTAAAGAAGCTTTTGGACAATGCCTACACCGAAGCCAAATCGCTTTTGCAGCAGCATCGCAGCCAGCTTGATCGTGTCGCCGAGGAACTCCTGAAAACAGAAAGCCTCGACGCCACTGCTTTCAAAAAGCTGGTCGAAGAGAAACCAACAAAAGAATCAGGCGACCCACACCCAGTTCCATCACAACGAGAGGCTTGAGCGCGTCTTGTTTCGCTCGGGCCTGGCGGACCTGTTTGCGATTGAACAGCGAGGAAATTTGCACGGCGATCGGGAGCGTCGCCATTTCTTCCCATGGCTTCAGAGCGATCCAACAAGCAATTTCGTAGGACCGGCTCAGTCACCACGCCAGGTCGAGACTCAACCCATAGGTCACGATGGCGGCAAACATCAACACCACGCAGACCCAAAAACGCCAATCGGTATGCGCGCGTTTCCAGTAGGGAACATGATGATGCACGCTGGTAAGATGCGGTTCGGGATGATGTTTACTCATTGAGTTATTGCTTTCTCGTTTGGTCTGTGGTCGAGGCTGTGGGCGCCCGATTTCCCCACTTCCAGTTCCTGATCTCTGGGAGGTCCCGGCCGTATTTGCTGATATATTGTTTGTGCTCGATCAGCTTGTCCTGAAGCAGCTTCAGGTAGATGCCTTTATCGCTAGTCCGCGGCAGCCGATCGATGGTGTCGATGACGAGGTGAAAACGATCGAGATCGTTCGCGTTTGACGCGTGCCTTGAGGGCAAGCTGTTTCCGGAGCGCGTCCACCGCGTTGGCCGCCTGATGTTCCTGCCAGAAGCCGACAATGGCGTTGAAGAGCAGCAGGACCGAGATGATGACCAGATCCACCCAGTGGCCGATGGCGGCGGAGAGCGCCGCCGCCACTTCGATCATCCACGGAATTGGTCCCCAGAGATAGCTGAGAAACTTTAGCAACGCGCTCTGCTTTTTCTCAGCCAGCGCATTGGGGCCGAATTTTTCCAACCGCTGTTTCGCTTCCGCCTAACTCAGGCCGTCAGCGCCAGTCCTTCTTGTGTCTGTCATTGCCTGGTCTCCCCGAATGGGTCGCAAACTGACGGCTCCCGCACGTCTTTAGCAGTCGATCCTTTCCAGCTTCACGGTCAGATCGGGAAACACCGTCACGGTGTGGTTGTTCGGAACGTCGTACCATTCCGATCTTTCATCGGTCAGTTTCTCACTCGCCACGATCACCGCAGACGCCTTTTCGCCGGGCGGAACCGAATGGATGTCGCACTCGCCGTCAGGCAAAGTTTCCAGGAAATCGCCATGCGCGTAATGCAGCGAAGCGCCTCGAGTATCCGGGTCAGAACAGTAGCGCGAGACGACGATGGTTTCACCGTTCGTCACGGCGAAGTTGTAGAAGGAGGGAGCCGTGATACCGGCCTCACGAGTCAGCTCGTTGAGCCGGCCAATGGTCCAGACCAACGTCTTTCTCATCTCCCCGCTGTCCACTTCATCCAGGGTTGGCAATTCGTTTTAAAAAAGCGCAAACGCATGTTCCGAGTCCGTCGTGCCCTCAATCATGTCGTAGAACTTGTCGCTCAAACCATGGCGCAACTTTCGTTTGATGCGATGGAAGTCCGCGACCATCCCGTTGTGCATCCACATAAAGCGACCGTAGTTAAACGGATGCGCATTTGATTCCGTCACCGCCATGCCGGGACTGGCAGCACGCACATGCGCGAAGAGGGAAGGGGCTCGCGTCTTAAAGGACAAGTGCCGCAGATTGCTGCTGGACCAGGCAGGCGTGATCGATCTCACAATGCACGGCGTGGAATCGATCTCCGGCACGTACCAGCCCACGCCAAAACCGTCGCCGTTCAACGGCTCGCGGCGTTCGCGTGCGTGATAGCTTTGCCGGATGAGCGAATCACTCGGCACGTATAAAAGATCCGCCAGCAACAAAGGCAGACCGGAATCAGCTACAAAGCGACACATATCGGTCTCACGGATTTGTTTTTTGGTGATCGACTTGCGAGCGTAGCGTCGCGGTGACCGCTTCGCCACTGAATAACTGCAAAGGCAAATGACATCGTGTGCCCCACGAGGCCTCATCGTGGGTGGCATTCGGAAAGACGAAGTAAAAAAAGTCGCGACCAAAGACGTAGCCGCGTTCGATTAGAGCCATGCACATGCTCAGCGTCATCTCATAGTTGTCTCCCGGCCAGCCGCTGTCCAAATAGACTTTGACGTCCCTTTGCGGCTCGCTGAGGACTCGCTCAATCAGATCATCCTTCAATGTGAACGTACTCGACATGCAGACCGCTCTGCCGAAAACCTCCGGCCACTGCCACGCGAGGTAAAATGAAACAACGCCTCCCAACGACGACCCCATCACGCCAGTGTGAGACGGAGCAGACAAGGTCCGAAAGCGCGCGTCGATCAAGAGCTTTACTTCTTCAACCAGGGAGCGCCCATACTTTTCGTATCCCGGCCTGGTGTATTCTTCTTCCCGGTTGACGGCATAAACCGCAACGACGATCACGCGATCGATTACATTCATCGCCTCCAGCAGGTCCAGCGTCTTGTCCACCTGCCAGTCCTTTCCCGAAAACGCTTCCTCGGGAAAAAACAGGTTCTTTGCATCATGCATGTAAAGCACTGGATAGCGTTTGAGTGTGTTCTCTTCGTAACCAGCCGGAAGATAGACCCGGAGCCGCTGCGAGCGTTCCAGCAGGGCTGAGTCGAGCTCAAGCACAGAGGTGATGGCACCGACCTCGCGGGAATGGAAGAACGGATAGATGTCTCTGGGTCCCGGCTCGCTCAACACGGCAAGATTATTCATCCCGGCCGACCAGTGAAGCCCGCTGCCGTCAATAAGGCACGGCTTGAAGTAGAGGAACGGTCGTTCCGAAGCGACGGTAAAGTCAAACATGGTCCCATCTACAGTCGCTTCCGGTTCGAGATTATTGTTCCAATCGGCTTCGGTTCGAAGAACCATCGAACCATTCGTGAGAGGATAGAAGGCCCGGACCTTCCTCTCGTATCTGGCGAGGGTCCTGGACGACGTCACGCAGGGTTCCATTTCCAGCTCCTGATTTCCGGCAAATCCTGTCCGTGCTTCG
Organism: Chthoniobacterales bacterium; assembly: GCA_039923575.1. GTDB lineage: Bacteria > Verrucomicrobiota > Verrucomicrobiia > Chthoniobacterales > UBA10450 > Palsa-1392. The sequence goes on along the minus strand of JBDTCM010000122.1, from coordinate 1,130 downwards.
CGATGTATTGCTTGTGCTCGATCAGCTTGTCTTTGAGTTGCTGCTTCAAGTAGATGCCCTTGTCGCCGGTCTGCGGGAGACGGTCGATCGTGTCCATCACGAGGTGGAAGCGGTCCAGGTCATTCAACACAGTCATGTCGAACGGAGTGGTGATGGTGCCCTCTTCCTTGTAACCACGGACGTGGATGTTGTGGTGGTTCCTGCGGCGGTAAGTCAACCGGTGGATCAACCACGGGTAAGCGTGGAAGGCGAAGATGACCGGCTTGTTCGTGGTGAAAAGCTCGTCGAAGTCCGTGTCGCTCAAACCGTGCGGGTGTTCGGTTTGCGGTTGCAACCGCATGAGGTCAACGATGTTGACCACTCGGATTTTCAGCTCGGGCAGATGCTCGCGCATGATCGAGACCGCGGCCAGCGTCTCCAATGTGGGTACGTCGCCGCAGCAGGCCATAACGACATCAGGCGCAGTGCCCTGATCGTTGCTGGCCCAGCGCCAGATGCCGATGCCTTCCGTGCAATGCTTGACCGCGGCGTCCATCGTCAGCCATTGCGGCGCGGGGTGTTTGCCTGCGACCACGACGTTGACGTAATGACGGCTGCGCAGGCAATGGTCCATGACCGAGAGCAGACAGTTGGCATCGGGCGGCAGGTAAACCCGTACGACCTCCGCCTTCTTGTTCACGACGTGATCAATGAACCCCGGGTCCTGGTGCGTAAAACCGTTGTGATCCTGCCGCCAGACATGCGAAGCGAGGAGATAATTCAACGATGAAATCTTGCGCCGCCAGGGCAGGCCTGCAGTGACTTTCAACCACTTGGCGTGCTGGTTGAACATTGAATCGACAATATGAATGAAGGCTTCGTAGCAGTTGAAAAGACCGTGCCGGCCGGTCAGCAGGTAACCTTCGAGCCAGCCTTCGCATTGGTGCTCGCTCAACATTTCCATGACCCGTCCCTTGGTCGCGAGCCATTGGTCGTTAGGCATCGTCCTCGCGTTCCACTGGCGTTTAGTCACTTCAAAGAGGGCTTCCAGACCGTTGGAAAGTGTTTCGTCAGGGCCAAACACGCGGAAATTCCGCTGCATATCGTTCAGCTTCACAACATCACGCAGAAATGGCCCGAGTACATGCGTG
>JBDTCM010000121.1:0-11859 GCA_039923575.1 Chthoniobacterales bacterium | reverse complement strand
AGCACTCCGCTTTCAACTGCGTGTATTGCTTGGACGAGAGGACGCCTTTGGCTTCGTGGAAAAATTTCTTCATGCTGTCTGCGGTGCAGCCGTCTTTTTCGCAACGGGCCTGGAAAGTATCGAGCTTGGTCTTTTGTTCCGGCGTCAGGTTAAGCTTCGCGTAAATCTGCGAGCATTCCATTTTCCCGGCCTGGGTGGCGCAACAAGCCTTCTTTTCGCCGGCGAAGGCGGAGGATGCTGTCACCGACAGCGCGGCGAGCAAGGAGAGGGTGGCGATTTTGATCATAGTGGGTGGTTAGACACGCTGGCCTGGCTTGTGTTCAAATCGCAGGCCGGCTCAACCACCAACGGAGAATCCCCAATCGCCCAGGGCCTGATCGAGCATGGCCCTGGCTTCTTCCCGCACCGGTTCGCGGTGTGCGAGCACGATCTGCGTGAAGTCCCATTGCAGGAGCGTCTTCATCGAGGCCTCAAACTTTTTCCGATCGCGAATCATCATTCGAAAAAACGCGCTCATTCCGCGCAGATGCGGCAGGCGCATGACGTAGCGCACGAAAGTTCGCGGCCAGCCCTTCGTGTCGGCCGGGAATTGAAAAAGCAAATCCGCCACCACGAGCGTGCGCGAACGGCGATGATAAAACGCGTGCTCTTCGAGAGCGCGGAGCCCGGCGATGGGCAGAACATCGATTTCGCCCGACCAATCCGGGGGCGAGGGTAGGAGCGGTTTAGTCGGAACTCCGCTGGCTTTGGCGAAACCGGCGGGCACAAGATATGGAAGGTCGGGAAACGCAGCGCGCGCCGGCCGCGCGAAGGTATCGTGCATCCGCGTGGCTTCGACGAGCCACGATGGTTTCCCAAAGCGCGCGATCGCCGCCACGTCCGCCTCGAGAAACGGCGCCGTCGAATGAATCACGAGCCGGCTGTCTTTCAGTCGCAGCAGCGTGACGTTGCGCCCGAAGTCGATGCCGAACGCGCGCAGCGGACGCTGCATCACGGCCACATCTTCGGCGATCTGATACCACTGCACGATCTAGGAAGTTGCGAAGACCATTTTGCCGTTCTTCTCGTCGACCTGGATGGTCTGGCCTTCGTGGAATTTGCCCTCGAGAATCTGAAGACTGAGCGGATCGAGAATTTCCTTTTGGATGGCGCGCTTCAAGGGCCGCGCGCCGTAAACCGGGTCGTAGCCTTCGCGGGCAATCCATGCTTTTGCCGCGTCGCTCATAACGAGCGTGATCTTCTGGTTCTCGAGCCGTTTCGTTAGGCGGCGGAGTTGGATTTCGACGATCTTCTTCAGGTCTTCGTCGCTCAGACGGTCGAAGATGATGATCTCGTCGACCCGATTCAAAAACTCCGGCCGGAAATGCTGGCGCAGTGCATCGAGCACACGGCGTTCGCGCTCCTCGCCCGATGTCTCCTCGGTGATGAACTGCGACCCGATGTTCGAGGTCATGATTATGACCGCGTTTTTGAAATCGACCGTGCGGCCCTGGCCGTCGGTGATGCGGCCGTCGTCGAGCACTTGCAGGAGGACGTTGAAAACGTCGTGATGCGCTTTCTCGATTTCGTCGAAAAGAATCACGCTATAGGGCTTTCGCCGCACGGCCTCGCTCAGTTGTCCGCCTTCCTCGTAGCCGACGTAGCCGGGCGGCGCGCCGATCAGGCGCGCGACGGTGTGCTTCTCCATGTATTCGCTCATGTCGATGCGGATCATGGCGTTCTCGTCGTCGAATAAAAATTCTGCGAGCGCGCGTGAGAGTTCCGTCTTTCCGACGCCGGTCGGGCCGAGGAAAATGAAGGAGCCGATCGGGCGATTTTCGTCCTGCAAACCGGCCCGGGCGCGCCTGACGGCGTTCGAAACTGCGACGATCGCTTCGTGCTGACCGATGACGCGTTGCATGAGGCGTTCTTCCATTTTCACCAGCTTCTCGCGCTCGCCTTCCTGCAAACGGGAGACGGGAATGTGCGTCCAGCTGGAGACGACCTGCGCGATGTCTTCCTCGGTCACTTCCTCGCGGAGGAGGCGTGGCTTCTTGGCCGTGTCTTCTTTCTCGGCGATGTCGCGCAGCTTTTTCTCAAGCTCGGGAATGCGACCGTATTGGATCTCGCTTGCCTTGGCCAGTTCGCCGCGGCGTTGGGCGCGCTCGAGTTCGATCCGCGCGGTCTCGAGTTGCTCTTTCACTTTCGCCTGGGCGTCGATCTCCGATTTTTCCTTTTGCCACTCGGCTTTCATGGCACCCGATTTTTCTTTCAAACCGGCCAGCTCTTTTTCAAGTTTCGTTAGGCGCTCCTTGCTCGCGGGATCTTTTTCCTTCTTCAGCGCCTGGCGTTCCATCTCCAGTTGCATGACTCCGCGTTCGATCACGTCGATCTCCGTCGGCATCGAATCGAGTTCGATCTTCAGGCGCGAAGCGGCTTCGTCCATCAGATCAACCGCTTTATCCGGCAGGAATCGATCGCTGATATAGCGATGCGAAAGGACGGCGGCCGCGACCAGCGCGGCATCGCGGATACGCACGCCGTGATGCACTTCGTAGCGCTCTTTCAGCCCGCGCAGGATCGCGATCGTGTCCTCAACCGTCGGCTCTTCTACCATCACCGGCTGGAACCGCCGCTCCAGCGCCGCGTCCTTCTCGATATATTTGCGATACTCGTTCAGCGTCGTAGCGCCGATCGTGCGCAGCTCGCCGCGCGCCAATTGCGGCTTGAGCAAGTTCGAGGCGTCGACCGAGCCTTCCGCCGCGCCTGCGCCCACGATGGTGTGGAGCTCGTCGATGAACAAAACGACCTGGCCCTGCGAATCGGTCACTTCTTTTAGAAACGCCTTGAGCCGGTCTTCGAATTCACCGCGAAACTTTGCGCCCGCCACCATCGAACCGATGTCCAGCGCGATGAGCTTCTTGTTTTTGAGCGACTCCGGCACGTCGCCAGAAATGATGCGCCGGGCCAGCCCTTCCACGATCGCCGTCTTCCCCACGCCGGGTTCGCCGATCAAGACCGGATTGTTCTTGGTCCGCCGCGAAAGCACCTGCATGACGCGCCGGATTTCATTATCGCGACCGATGACCGGATCGATCTTGCCGCGCCGCGCCATCTCTGTCAGGTCGCGCCCATACTTTTCGAGTGTCTGATATTTGCCTTCGGGATTTTGATCGGTCACGCGCTGCGAGCCTCGCACCTGTTGCAGGGCCTGCATCAACTTGTCGTGCGTCACGCCGAGTTGCTTCAAGGTCCGCGCCGCGGGGACATTCGCATTCGTTAGGGCGAGAAGGTAATGCTCCGCGCTGACGAATTCGTCCTTCAGCTTCGCCATCTCCTTGTCCGCGCCGTCGAGAACGCTGCGCAGATCGTTGCCAATCCGCAGATCGACATTCCCGCCGGTCACGCGGGGCAACTTCTGGAGCGTCGCGCGCAGTTGTTCTTTGAGCGGCTCAGTCGCTACGCCCATCTTCTCGAGGAGTGGACGCGTAATCCCCTCGGCCTGGTCAAGGAGCGCGAGCAGGAAATGCTCGTTCGTGATTTCCTGCTGATGGAATTCGGAGGCAACATCCTGCGAGGCCTGGACCGCCTCCTGCATTTTTTGCGTGAACTTGTCGATGCGCATAAGGCAACCTAGGGAGCGACGATCGCCCCGCAATCGAGTCACGATGGACCGCGCGCGGCAGGTTGCCGCGTCCGAGGTCGCAGCGGATCCCGATGCGCTGAGGACAGCGCACGCTCCACCGACCCTGGCGGCCGCTAACGAACCTTTACCGGCGCGACGATGAGATCGAAATGCGAGAGCGTTCCGTCGGGGTTATCGCCCGTCGAATTCGAGTTATCCGCGGCCGAGAAATACATCGAGCCGCGGTAGAAAGCGAATCCACTGTAGTCACCGTAGTCCACTCCGCTCCTGGCATCGTTGTCATTCGACGTGCCCGCCGAGAGACGCTTGTTAGTGGAGAAGGTCGCGCCACCGTCCTTGCTGTAGGAGGAATAGATCATGATATCGTCGTTAGGCACGCCATTCGTGTCGCCGCGGCCAAGGTCGCCCACATCATTGCGGGCATCATACCAGGCGATCGCGATATTCCCAGTGCTCGAGTCGATCGCAATCTTGGGATTAAACTGGCTGTTCGTCCCGGTGTCGTCATTCACTCTCACGGGGCTGCTCCAGGTCGCGCCACTGTCATCCGAGTAACGAAACTGGATATCGGTGTCGTTACTTTCCTGCGGTTCTTCCGAGACATAGATATGATAGATCCGGCCATTGTGCACGCCCCCGGTGACATCCCAGACGGCCCCGGCTTCGGCGTCGATCGAGCGGCCGGATTGCGCCGGGATGTAATCGAACCCGCCAACGTTAGTGGTCTCGATCACTTTGGCCGGACCAAACCCCAGCGGCCCAAGGCCATCAGGATCGAGCGCGCCATAGATCGTGGCCGGCCCCTCGCCGCCGGTCGGATTCTGATAAACTACAAAGACCTCGCCATTAGGACCAATTGCGGTATCTCCGTAGTCGCCGAAGCGGTTGCCACTGCTGATGCCCTGCGCGGGAGAGAACGCTCCCACCTGCCCGAGCCCGGTCACGGGCGCGCCACTGACCTGGATACTGCCGTCAAAGGAAGTCCACGAAATCCACACGCTTCCCGCCGCCGCCGCGATCGAGGGCTGGTCGCCACTGACGGTTTGCCCGATCTTGGCCAGACTTTTCCAGGGATAAGCCGGGAGACCAAAGGGCAGGTCCGTGAGAAAAGGAAGGGGCTGGAAGGTTGCCCCGCCATCGGTCGAGATCGCCATTTTGATCCCAGCCGTCGACGGGAGATAGGTCATGAAAATGTTACCAAAATCGTCGGAAGCCAGCTGCGCGTCACAACAGGCAAAGCCGAGCGCGTCCCCATTGGCAATAATGTTGTGCTGCCAGGTGTGACCGCCATCAGTGCTCCAGCTATGAAAGAGCCCATTGATCTCAAGGTTGGAGACAGTGGTAATGAGCCGGGGATTAGTATGACTTACGGCCACTGCTGTCTCAGCCTCGTTGCCGGTCATCAAACTCATATCGATATTTTTTGGCACTTGTTTGCTCGCCACGGCCGCCGGCAGGAGCTCCGCCGGATCGGCTGCGACGGCGAAGGCGATCTGCGCACAGAGAAAGAGGAGAGCAAGGGACAGTTTCTTCATAGAGCCGAGATCCTGCAGAACTTCCCCTCTCGGAAGCAAGCTTTATCAGCAGCGGGCCGAATGACCCCGGGAGCACGAGCGGGTTGGCGCCAGCCCTTCGTCGATCGGTCAGCGGTCGAGCCGGCCGCGGCCGAGGACGGGACCGAGTTGAACGTAGACCGCGGTGTGTCCGTGGTCAGAGGCGCCCACGCCTAACGACAAGGAACCGATGACCGTGGCGGCGCCAAGAAAGAGACGGCCGCTGATGATGGTGTCACGCAGGCGGATATCGCCGGAATCGGTCCGGACGTTGCCCGCTTCGATGGAGGCCCCGCCGAGAAGTTTCTCCCGGGTCAGCGCTGTGTCCCGCATTCGCCGAGCGTGGACCGATAACAAATCTCGACCGCGACGCGCGCGCGTTTCTGGTTCATCTCCACCCAGCGTGGATTGGATTTGTCAAAGACGAGCGGCTTGTTCTCGCGGTCGCACGGGATGAAGACATTGCATCGTTTGGAGGAGTTCGGCAGTATGCGCGCGAATGATTCGTCGCGCGCGTGTCCCCGTTTGAAGTTTTCCTCAATTCGATCATGAATAATAAATCCGAGACGGCTCCCCAAAAGTCAGGCCGGAGAGGCCTCTTTCTGATCCTGCCGAAAGAGGATTGGCTCGCGATCGGCTGGACGTTGGCGATCAAGCTGCTGCTGATTGCTTTCGGCGCGGAGAGCTTCCAAATCCTGACTAACCAACGGATCACCGGCCTGCATCGATTGCTGGAAATCTGGAATCGCTGGGATTCGCTGCATTATCTGAAGCTCGCTGAGTTTGGCTACAGCAGCACGGACCCGATGAAAGCGTGGCTGTATCCGTTATTTCCGTGGACGGTGCGAGTGTTTGCCTTCGTGACCCGCGATTATCTGGTGGCGGCGTTCGTCGTCTCTGCACTCGCCCTTGCGGCTACGGCGGTTCTCTTGCGGAGATTAGTGGCACGCGACTACGGACAGGAAGTGGCCCAGCGGGCAGTCTGGTTCTTTCTCATTTTTCCGACCGCATATTTTTTGCATATCGGATACACGGAATCGCTCTTCCTTGCCTTCCTGCTGGCTTCACTCCTCTCGGCGCGGAATGAACGCTGGTGGATGGCGGGAGTCTTCGGCGCGCTTTGCTGGATGACACGCCCCACTGGCATCATCCTGTTGCCGACGCTGGCGATGGAGGCAGCGCATCAGTTCTGGGAAACGAAACGCTGGCGCTGGCAATGGCTTTGGATTGGATTCGTGCCAGTGGGTTTCGGTGTTTATCTGCTCTTGAATCTCAAGATCGCGGGCAGTCCCTTCGCGTTCCTGCCCATGCGGGAACAGCTTTTCCATATGTCCGGCGCATGGCCCTGGATAGGTATGCGGGAGGCGTATCGAAACCAACTCCAGACGCCAACCGCCGCGAGCATGGTCGGCACGCAGGAATTACTCTTCGCGTGCCTGGGGCTTTTTTGCGGGGGCGTCAGTTGGATCAAATTGCGGCCAATGCACGCCGTCTGGATAACAGGAAGCTGGTTGCTCGTGACTTCAGCTACTTATTTGGCGAGCGAACCGCGTTATGCCCTGACGCTGTATCCGATTTTCATTTTGTTCGGTTTGGCCGGGCGGAACCCATTCTGGAACGGAATCATAACGACGGCGTCGCTTCTTTTTTTCGGCCTGTTCGCAGGACTTTTCGTCCGCGGTTGGTGGGCTTTTTGATTCGGGCGTATCGCGCTTGCCGATCCTCTGGGAAAGCCGCCGCCCGCTCGCGAAACCCATTTGGGGTGCTTAGTTTACCGCCGCGGCGGGCAACTCTTACTGGCCGGAGCTCGCGGTTGCCTGCGCCTGCGCCTTGATCCATCGCTCGACGCGTTCCTGGAGAAGGTCGAGCGGCATCGCGCCGCCGTTCAGGATTTCGTCGTGGAACGCTTTGATGTCGAACCTCGGACCGAGCTGCGCTTTGGCTTCGTCGCGCAGCTTGCGAATCATGAGCTGCCCCATCTTGTAGGCCAGCGCCTGCCCCGGCCAGGCAATGTATCGGTCGGTCTCGGTCTGGGCGAGCGCGTCGTTCGTGTCGTTGGCGTGCATGTAATCGATCACCTTTTCGCGGCTCCAGTTCTTGTCGTGAATGCCGGTATCAACCACCAGCCTGACGGCGCGGAATAACTCCGAATTCAGCCGGCCGTAGTCGGAGACGGGATTCTGATAGAAGCCGATTTCTTTGCCTAACTCCTCCGCGTACAGCGCCCAACCTTCCGTGTAGGCGGAGTAAAGCCGTGCAGGCGGAACTTCGGCAGGTTCGGCAACGTCTGGGCGATGCTGATCTGCATGTGATGACCCGGAACGCCTTCGTGGTAGGCGATTGCTTCATCGTTAACCAGCGTGCGCTGGGTCGGGTCGGCCACCGCTACGACCACGCGGCCAGCTCGTTTCCCATCCGGCGTGCCCGGGACGTAGTGGGTGGACGCAGCCTTGGCGAAGCCCGGGATCGGCTCCACGGTGACGGGCGACTTCGGTAGGAGGCCGAAAAGCTCCGGCAGCTTCGGCTCCATCTGGTGGATGTATTTGGCAAAATCATCCACGATCTGCTGCTCGTTTTGCGGCTTCCACTTCGGGTCGTCATTGATCGCCTTGCGGAAGCTGGCGAGAATCCTTGTGTCCCTGCGCCTGAGCTAGCTTGGTCATCTCCGCCGTGATCCGCTCCACTTCCTTCAACCCGATCTCGTGCACCTCCGCGGGCGTGATATTCATGGTCGTCATCATCTTGACCGCTTCCACATAGCGCCGCTTGCCGTCGGGCAGACTCTCGATCGAAAGCTCAGCGCGCCCTTTCGGGTCGTACTCAGTGCGCAGAAACTCCGCGAACTTCTTGTAAGCCGGGAAAACTTCTTCGTTAATTACCTTTGTCACCTCGACAGCGAGACGCTTCTTGTCCGCATCGGAAAATTCCTTCGGGAATTTTCTGGTCGGCAGCAGGAACGGGTTTGCGGCGACGATGCCGTCACATTGGCCGGGCAGCCTCGCGAGCACGATCTTCGGCGGCATGAGCCCGTCCTTTTCGCCTTGCCGCAGGACTTCGATGGTCTGATCGAGCACGCGTGGAATCTGGCGCAGGCGCGAAATGTAATCCTGGTAGTGCGGCACGGAATCGAAAGGCACGCTCAGCGGCAGATCAGCCAGCCGGGTGTGGATGCCATTCTGCTGGTTCACGGGCATCTCGTAATTCTTCAGGCTGTAGTTCACATCCTCGCGCTCTATCTGCCGCTGCATCAGCTGATGGCTGAGCAGGTCGGTATCGTTCATCCCGTCGGTCGGGATCGCTTGCAGCCGCTTCAAGAAGTCATCGGCTTCCGCGTGTTGGCGAGAAATCTCCGCCAGCGAGTACTGCCCGAGCAACGCGTTGTAGCGGTAGTCGCCAAACGAGGTGGCGCGCTCCGGCGAGTTCTTGAGCCCGGTCTCATAGAACTCTTCGAACAACGCATTCTGTTTCGTCACGCGATCGGCAACAGGCGCCATCTGCGCAAACGCGGGGGATGCCAGGGCCAGAACAAATCCGATAACAATAAGTCGCATTCTCTAGCCTAGCAGAGTGCGTCCGCGGCGCACGGAGGAATCAAGCGCAGGTCGAGGCGCGGGGGTATTTGGTGAATTGTTTTCGTGCAAAAAGAAGACGCGAAGTGTCCAAAGAAATTTTGACTCGACCTTGTTGTTTTCCTTTGATTTGCTTTTGCAAATTCAAAACTGGGAGGCTTATGAGGTTCATCTTTTCCTGCACGGTAATGTTCGGTGTTGTGCTCGCCGCACTGGCTGATTCGAATTCGCCGCCTGCCACTGACGAGTTGACCGGGCTACCGCTTTACCCGGCGACGCATAACATCGCCGACCCTGGCCATCCGTTGAAGTTGCCCGAGGTCACTATCTGCAAGTGCAAAATGCAGACCGATTTCTATAACGTTTACGAGGCAAAGATGGATGCGACTTTGGCGTGGTGCACGGCTAATCTGGCAGAGTTCAAGCACGTCCATGCCTATGCCAACGGCTGTTCACAGGATGCTTTCTATAACGCCGAAGGGACCATTCTTGTCTCCGTTATGGGAAGTCACGGCAAGGATGGCGAAAACACCGCGGCCGAATCCATTAGTTACAAGAAGTTCACACCTGGCTTGGCGGAAAAGACGATTCTAGGGATGAAGGACCGCAAGATCGTCTGCCCCTAGGAAAACGAAAGTCGTTTCGAATCTATTTGTAACGTTTTACTTTCGAACAGTCACGCGATCGTAGAGAGCACGCGCGAAGCGCGCGGGCGCGCCTGAGTCCATGCGCAGGTAAAGCGACGGCTCGATAAGTTCCAGCTCCATCAGCCAGTAGCCGCTGGCGTCATTCGCGCGCACGAAATCCGCGCGGGCGTAGAGCGGCACGGAACCAATCGCACGCAGAGCTACGTCGCCGGCGTCGCGCAATATCGGCTCGGTTTCGACGGCTCGGATCACGCCGCCGTGTTCCTCCTGCACGCGAAAATCGGCCGCCTTCGGCACCTTCAGGATGGTGTGGCTATGTGCGCCATTGAAGTAGAACAACGAGAACTCGCCCTCGGTTGTGATCGCGGAAAGAAACGGTTGCGCCAGCATCGCGCGGTCCGCGTAGTAAACGCTGGGCTCACCCTCTCGACTACGCGCGGCTTGCGCGTCGAGACGAAAGGCGCCGCGAGCATTCAACCCCACAATCGGCTTGATCACCACTTCCGCCGTTCCTACTTCGGCGACTATGTCTGGCAACTCGCCATGCTGAAGCCGCTCACGAAAAATCGTCGGCACGACCGGGACACCGCGTTCGCCCAGGTCCCGGAGGTGAGTCTTGCGAATGTTCCAGCGGACGAGGTCGAGCCCGTTGAAGAGCGGCGTACCGGAATCTTCAATCTCAGCCAGGACATCGAGAAACGCGTCCGGATCGTTGACATAATCCCAGGTCGAGCGGATGACGACCGCGTCGTAGGTGTGCCACTCGGATTGAGGCCGCCGCCACGAGATCGCATCGACGCTCCAGCCGAGAGCAGCGAGCGGCGCGTACGCCAGTTCATCGTCGATGACATACCCGGTCGAGTCTTCGAGGGTGAGGAAAGCACAGCGGCGCATGTGGAAGTACGAAACTGTGCAGGAAGACGTGGACGCCGGCCAGGAGTTTGTGGAACTGGTGGGATCGCGCACTAGGGCAACAAGAAAATCGGCCCGCCCGCAAATCAGACTCCGCGCTGACGGCGGAGGCGGTGATTTGGAAAATCCAGGGCGCCAGCGTTCGGTTTCTGGGTTCCGTCGGAATATCTGTGGGAAAAACTTTGTCGCGACGTCGTCCGCCGCGCGTTTTACGGGGAATTCTTTCGCGCGCGGTCGAGTTCTTAGCGGGAAACGGGCGCGGCGAAAAGCTTTTACCCTCGTTTGCGCGAATCCTGGTCTCCGCCGACGGCGGGCGATCTGATTTGTGCCGCGGAAGTCGCTGGGAGAAAGATTTAGCAATGGTTGCGGCCAGGGAGGCTCGGGCACGGGCGATGCTTCCCCAGTTTGGGGCGGGGACGCCTCGGTAAGGCTGATTCTCCCATCGATCTCGCAAACAAGCTCAGAAACATAAAAATCTTCTCTCGCTATGGCGGCTAATACTCTTCCTTCCGGCATCGGTGACCTTTTCCAACTCGCGGGACGAATGGAGGGCGGCCTGGCGGTGCATGGGCCCTGGCTGCTCAAGGGGACAGTGATGCCGGAGGAGTTTGGGGAAATTATCTCCGCGACGCGGAAGGCGGAGTCGAATTATGCGACGGCGCGCGCGGGGAAGGCGGCGGCCGGGAAGCGTTTCGCCGAGGCGGATGCGGCGCTGACGAGCTGGCTGGCGAAGGCGCGGCTCGTGGTGATGCTGGCTTACGGCAGTAAGTGGTCGGAGAGCTGGATCGCGGCTGGGTTTACTCATAGGGGGACGAATGTGCCGAAGCGAATCGCGGCGCGCATGGAGTTGAGCCGGCGGCTAGCGGAATTCTTTGCCGAGCATCGCGAGTATGAGGTGGCCTTTGCCGGGGTGACGGTGGCGGAAGCGCGCCCGCTGCAGAAGGAGATCGCCGGGGCGGAGCGGGCGATGCGGCTGGCCGGGCAGGATGCGCAGGCGAAAAAGCGGACCCGCGACGCGGCGGAGCGGAAGTTGCGCTGCGAGATGCACTTTGTGGTGAGCTTACTCCCGTGCGCGATTGAGAAGAGCGATCCGCGCTGGCGTGCTTTCGGCTTGAAGCAACCGCGTTCCGACGACCCTGCGGAGAAAGATATCCGAAATCTCCCGGCCCCGGCAGCCGCCGCCGTGAAAATCGATTTCTTGGTCGGCCACGAACCGGCGAGCGACAGCGCCGCGGCCGCTTAAGCGTCAGCAGCAGCCAGCGGTGATGCGCGGTGGTCTCGCAACCTCTTCCTCGATCCCAAACTCCGGTTTGGGAACGCAATTGTCTTCGAAACTCCGTTTCCTCCCTGCGGCCATGCAACGGAGTTGCCGGAGCAAGGGCGCTCCCAAACAGGAGTTCGGGGGCGAGGAAAAGCAGACGTATACCACCGCACCTTCTTATTCAATTGCCGCGTGGAGCGAAGCGATTTACGCGGGCTCTCGGTTACGCGCGCAGCCGCTTCGGCGGCCGAGCCGGCGAGATCCTCGTCTACGACAACGTCGGGGCCGCGGT
>JBDTCM010000120.1:0-2713 GCA_039923575.1 Chthoniobacterales bacterium | reverse complement strand
AGTGTGGATATGACCCTGCTCGATCCGGATCGCTTTGCCTGAAAGCGGGATCGACAACTGTTCCGATTAAGGTGCCTGGCCCGGCAGGACAAAGGAAACGGTCTCGTTAGCGGCGCGATGATTCGACCAGAATCTTTCTCCATCAAAAGTGAGCGAGCGCGAAGCGAAGGGAATGGTCGCAAGGTCTTCGACCTGCGTCTTCCCCGCTGCCGGATCGAGCCGTGCGATGCGCCACTCTTCGGTTTTGCCCGGCACGTCTTTGTTCTCCTGGCCGCGCAGGACATAGAGCTTTCCATCGACAAAGGTGTGACCACAGATTTCCGCGCCGACGTTAATCGTGCGCGAAATTTTCCCGTCGTCGTCGACCTGGTGGATCTCGCCTTTATACCACTGACTCAGGTAAAGATGTTCGCCGTCGAAACTGAGGTATGACCCGGTAAAATCCGGACAGGAGAAAAGCTTGGTGAAACCGTCACCGGTTTCGTAGCGATAAACATAACGATCATCGTTCAGACCTTTGCCGATGGTGAAACGCCAGCCGTCATTGGTCGCGACCGCCGCCCAGACCACGCCGGGCGGGTCCAGCTCCGCCACGGCCTTCCATTCATCGACATCGATCTGGCAGAGCGTGCCCAAATCGCGCGAACTCATCCAAAGTTCCTGCCCCTTCCAGGCCAGCGCCTGCGGCGTCACCGTCGGTTAGGGATTTCGCCGAAGATCGTTCACTTCCTTCATTTGCGAAATCTAGCACGATCGCGCGCGCCGCAAAGATGCGCGGGTCAGCTCTTCTGCAACCCATCGCGCCAGGCGATCGCTTCCAGCTCGACCCGGACCGCGTCCATGACGGGCACCACCGGTCGCGCCTCGAAGGTGAAGGCAGGCAACATCGAACAGAACTTGTGCACGGCCAACGGATCGTCGCAATCCAGCATCATATACCCGCCCCAGTCGCCTACTCGAATCACAAACAATTCGATCTTGAAATTGGCCGGCGCTTGCCACTGAGTGAAAACCTCCAGAATCCGCTTCTGCGCATTCTCATATTCCATCGGCGAACCCTGCGGCCGCTCGCACCAGCTGATCATGTATTTCATCGGCAATCTCCTCGTTTGGTTGAACTTCTCGTTTAGTTCGCCCGACGTTAGGCGAGTCGAGCAACGAAGGGCAAGCATCTATTCGCCCCCCGCGCGCACCCACCAGGCATCGCCTTCTCGTTAGGCGCGAGCTGCGTTCCCGAGGGCGAAATCGGCGCCGACCTTGCGCGGTCCACGCACCACGCGCACGTTCGTGGGAATGGCTGTTCAAGTTTACGGCTGCAATCACGTCGCGATCGAAGTAGGCGACGTGAAGAAGGCGATCGCGTTCTACCGCGATGTCTTCGACCTCGAGCAGCTCGACGAAGGCGAGGGTGACGCTTTCTTCAAACTGGGTCAGCACCAGTTTCTGGCCATGTTTGAAACGAAGAAACTGCAGCCGGATCGCGACCGGCATTTCGGCCTCATGGTGCGCGACCCGGCGCAGGTCGACGAGATCCGCGCCAAGCTAACGACCAAGTACCAGATCGAACTGATTCCTCCGTTTCGGTGCGATTTCCGTGATCCCTGGGGCAACCGTATTCAGGTGGTCGATCTGCACGATGAGTCGCTCGTCTGGCTCCTGCCGTATCAGGAAGTGCAGAAGACCGGACTCAGGTTTTAAGCGGCAAGGCGGGATCCCCTCGCGCGCGATGCTCTCGGCGTCACCGCCGCTTTCGTGGTCGAAAATTGCCGACAATTTGGCGAAGGACTGGTGAGCATGAGCGATTCCCGGAGTGTGATGGTTTGCGGCGGAGGCATCGTCGGCCTTTGCGCCGCGCATTATCTGGCGCGCGCCGGTTTTGCCGTGACGCGGCTCGAGCGCAACGCCGAGGGCGCTGATTCCTGCGCCGTCGGCAGCGCCGGCTACATCTCGCCGAGCCATCTCGGGCCGATCGCCGCCCCCGGGATGGTCTGGCAAGGCTTGAAATGGATGCTGAGTTCGCGCAGTCCGTTTTACATCCAGCCGCGCCTTGACCCGGAACTCATTCGCCGGGGCTGGCTCTTTGCGCGCAGCTGCGCAGTTGTCGATCAAAACCCGGCCTCGAGCTCGGCGATGCGTTTCTTAAGGGGAGCGATCAGGCCCTCGATTTCCTCCGCGGAGTAGCGCGGCGTGATGTATTGCGGGCAATTCCAATCAAACGAAACGACGTCGATGAAAAAGAAACGTTCCACCGCCCGCGCGACTTCCGGATCGGCCACGCTGGCGAAGAGTTCGGGATGTTCCTTCGCGTCCTCGGTGCGGGCGTGACCGATAATCTTGAGGCGCGTCCGATTGGGATAGTCCATCAAAAAAAGAGTGACGCGATCGTTTACCGCGAGGTTGCCAGTGGAGAGCAATTGGCGATTGCCTTTGTAATCGGCAAAGGCGAGCCGCCTCGGACTAACGACGCGCAAAAAACCGCGCGCACCGCCGCGATGCTGGACGTAGGGCCAGCCATCTTCGCTCACCGTCGCCATGTAAAAAGAATCGCGCGCTTCGATAAAGACGCGCTCGTCGTCGCCGAGAAGGTCGCGCTCCGGAGCCTGGAGCGGGAATCGTTCGCGTTCGTAATAATGGGCCTGCGCGCGGCGGACCGCCGGAGTGATCAGAGTTTTAAGGAATCGCTCAGCCATAAGTCTCCAATGGATTGGCAGCG
>JBDTCM010000119.1:0-9574 GCA_039923575.1 Chthoniobacterales bacterium | reverse complement strand
TGATCGTGGCCAAACCGGCCGCCAAACTGGAGGAACGACTCTGAATCTTCTGGCCGTCCTTCTCATTTTCGTCTCGATCAGTTGCTTCGTCGTCGGACAGATCGGGCTCAAGCACGCGATGGACATTACCGCGCGGCCGAGCTACTCGCGGCGTCACGCTGTCCTCGTCTTCGCCGGGGCCATCGCCGCTTTCGCGGTCAACTTCTTCGTTAATATCGGTCTGCTGCAACGATTTGATCTCAGCTACTTCTTCCCCTTCCAGGGCCTGAGCGTGATCCTGATTGCAGGGGTCGGCGCCTGGTTGCTGAAGGAGAAACTAAGTCTTCGCCTGGCGATTGGTTCGATCGTGATCAGCCTGGGCGTCGTTCTCGTGTCGCTCAGCTAGAAGCTGGCCCTCCGTTGTAGACGCCTCCCTCTGGGAGGCGCGAGAGTTGATCACCTAACTCGAAGCGGAGCCAACTCTCGCGTTTCGCAGAGCGAAACGTCTACAGCGCCAAAACCGGGAGCAACTGCTCCAACGCCCGCTGGTTTATCTGCCTAACGAGTGCTGGAGCGCGCTCCGTCAGTTTGGGGTGGTCCATCTTCGCCGCGAAGCGCTGTTTCCAGCGCGCATAACGAGGAGGCGACCACGCCCCGCAAATGTCGCCGGCCACGATGCGATTCCCGAGCGATTCGATCGCCCATGCCACATCCTCCGCCGAAAAACGGCCACTCTCCCAGTTGGTGATCGCGTCTTCTGCGCGCAGGCAATCGAGATCGACAGTCACGTAAACTTCCCTCGCGCCAAGCTGCTCGACAAAGCGCTCGAATTTTTGCCGCCAATCCGCGCGCAGGATCGCGCCGCGCCTTTCGCGCGCCTTCGCGCTGCGATCATCCGCCCAGGGATGCACCTCCAGCCGGCCGGAGCGCTCGGCCCGGTTGTTGCCGAAGATCCGGCCGGGCCACCAGCACTCGAAGTTGCCGCAACCCCACACGCTCACCTTCTCAATCTGCGGCAATTCGAGCGCGCGATTCACCCAGCCGCCGCAGCCCCAGTGTGGCGGCCGCACATCCCAGTCGGGATGGTTATCGAACGAAACCACCGTCGTTAGGCGAGAGAGCCGGCGCAGCCAAAGCCCCGTGAGATGATGGAAATCTCCTGATCCATAAACGATAAAAGCTGGCAGCTGCGTTCCCACGTCCTCATAAAAACGCTCCATCTCGCGCCGAGGCGCGGAGAAGCGGAGGCGCGGTCCCCAGGCGCGGACGTCCATGTTCTCCAAGGGAAGGGTTTCGGCCTTCCAGGCGTCATCCAAGTTGAGATGAATCGCAGTCATGAGGAAAAAGTGAGTGACGAGGCGCGCAAGCCGCCACGTTTACGCGATCCATAGTTGCCATGGCCAGCAAAGCCAACAACCGGAAACCCAACAAAGAAAAGGATGCGCGCAATTTCCTCTGCCGCATCCAGGATGCTTTTCGTGTCACCGCGCGCAAGACCTCGGCGGTCCTCGGAACGGCCTGGGCCTTCATGGGCGCGGTCGCGATTATCGTCGTCTGGGGACTGACTGGCCACATCTTCCATTACTCGGATACGTGGCAACTGATCATCAACACCGGCACCACCATCGTCACTTTCCTGATGGTTTTCCTGATCCAAAACACCCAGAACCGCGATTCCAAGGCGATCCAGCTCAAGCTCGACGAATTGATCCGGAGCGTCTCCGGCGCACGCAATCACCTGATGGATCTGGAGACTTTGTCGGACGAGGACCTGGATAAATTCCAAAAGGAATTCGCGCGCCTGGGGAAGCGCTCCCAACGCACGGCCGCGAAAGTGGACAAGCTCGGGAAGGCGACCGCCTCACGCTGAAGCGCGCGCTTCGCCCGAGCGAATAAATTTGCTCCCGGCAGGACAGAACCGGAGCAACTCGCAGTTCGAGCAATCCGGTTTGCGCGCGAAGCAGCGGCGGCGTCCGTGCCAAATGAGCCAGTGGCTCCATTTGGTCCAATGCTCGCGCGGAATGAGTTTCATCAAGTCCTGCTCGATTTTTTCCGGGGCCTGATTCTTCGTCAGGCCGAGCCGCTGCGAGAGCCGCGCGACGTGCGTATCGACCACAATGCCTTCGTCTTTGTGAAAGGCATTCCCGAGCACCACATTCGCCGTCTTGCGCCCGACGCCGGGCAGAGCGTGCAGCTCCGCCATCGTCTGCGGCACTTTGCCACCATGATCTTTCACGAGCGCGGCGGTGGCGGCACGAATGCTCTTGGTCTTGTTGCGGAAAAACCCGGTCGATTGGATGGCCTTTTCCAAGACGGCTGGCGGCGCGGCCGCGAAATCAGCCGCCGTGCGGTATTTCGCAAACAGCGCCGGCGTCACCAGGTTGACCCGCTTGTCGGTGCATTGCGCGGAGAGGATGGTTGCGATCAGGAGCTGGAGCGGAGTTTTGAAATCCAGCTCGCAATGCGCGTCCGGATAAACTTTTGGCAGCGCCTTGACCAGCGCCTTGGCCCGTTCAGCTCTGGTCATTGCCTAACGATCTTTCCGGATTGGTTTTTGGACGCCGGCGCCAGCGGCGCGCTTTGCCCCAGACAACTCCGCCGCGTCGAATAAGACGGCGCGCCCAGGCAAATTCGGTCGCGAGCAGCGCCAGACCAAGCGGGACTACAATGACCGCCGGCCCCGGCAAGACAATCAGCGCCAGACCAAAAAGAACCACCGTACTGCCGATGACGGCCACGATCAGTTTTCGGACCCGCGGCCGATTGGCGAGGCCAAGGCGGTTGACCCATTTCCAATACCACTTCGCCATTCGTCAGGCGGCAGGCCGGCCGGCGGCGGGCGCAGGATCGAGGAAAGGCGCAAGCCTCTGCTCCAACTGCGGCGGGACGTGCGCGACCACCTCGACAAATTCCCCCTCATAACGCAACTCGAGCACGTGCCCAACGCGATGCACTTCCGCGAGCAAGGCCGATTCGCTCTGCGGCACGCGATAGCGGCAACGCAGCCGCCAGGTGCTCAAAGTGTTTTGCAGCGCCGGGATCAGATCTTCCACGCCTTCACCGCTGCGCGCGGAAATGGCGACACTGCCCGGAAATTTTTCCAGGTAAAACTGCGCCATGTCCCGATCCCCGAGCGCGTCGAGTTTGTTGAAAACAATCAGCGTTTGTTTGCCGTAGGCGCCGATTTCCTTGATCACGGCATCGACTGCTTCCATGTGCTCGTCGAGTCGCGGATGACTCAAGTCGACGACGTGAATGAGCAGATCCGCCTCGACCACTTCTTCGAGCGTGGCCTTGAAAGACTCGATCAGGGTGTGAGGGAGGTTGCGCAGGAAACCGACCGTGTCGGTGAGGAGGACGCGCTGCTTGTTAGGCAAAACCAGACTGCGCGTGGTCGGATCGAGCGTGGCGAAAAGCCGATCCTCCGCCAGCACGCCCGCGCCCGTGAGGAGATTAAGCAAAGTGGATTTGCCCGCGTTGGTGTAGCCGACGACGGCCGCGACCGGCCATTGATGACGCTTGCGGCCCTGCCGTTGCACCGCGCGATGTTTGCGCACTTCCTGCAGATCCCGCTCCAACCGCGCGATTCGTTCCTGGACCCGGCGACGGTCGACTTCGAGCTGGGTTTCGCCCGGGCCGCGCATGCCGATGCCGCCGGACTGCCGGGAAAGGTGGGTCCACATTCTCGTTAGGCGGGGCAGGAGATATTGCAGCTGCGCGAGCTCGATCTGCAACCGGCCTTCCCGACTCCGGGCGCGTTGCGCGAAGATGTCGAGGATGAGCTGGGTGCGATCGAGCACCTTGCGGGAAAAGAGCGTTTCCAGATTCCGGCCCTGCGCCGGCGAGAGTTCGTTATCAAAAATGACCGAGGTGACCTCCTGGTCCTGGAACGATTCCCTGATCATTTCGGCTTTCCCTTTGCCGATGTAGTAGGGCGCGGTCGGCTTCGACAATTTTTGCGTGACGGTATCAACGACGTGCGCCCCGGCCGAGCTGGCCAGCTCGCGCAATTCCTCGAGCGAATCGCGCAGATCCCACTTCGAGACACCTTCCTTTTCGAGACCGATCAGGAGCGCGCGCTCCTGTTTCCGATGCGGCTCAATGTTAATCATTCAAGGGGTGCGCAAAAGAGAGAACCTTTTGCAGGATCCAATCAACGGCTGCGGCGTGATCCTTTTGGAGTGACAAATTCAGTGCTTCAAAATTAGTTTGTCGCCGGAACCAGGTCAACTGTCTTTTGGCATAACGGCGGGTCGCCTGCTGCATCTCGGCGATGCATTCGGACGAGGTTATCTTCCCATCAAGCATTTGCCGGACCTGATCCAGCCCGAGGGCCTTCTCCGCGGTCTTACTTACGTCTTCGATCCCGGCCACTTCCTCCGCCACACCATCGCGAAACATCTGCGCGACGCGCTGATCGATCCGGGCGTAAAGCTCCGTGCGATCGCGAAAAACGAAAACGCCACGCACGTCGGCCGCTTCGTCTTCCCACTCCCGCCGCTGCGCGGAGGCCGGCGCGCTGGTTTGCGCAAAAATCTCCAGCGCCCTAACGACGCGCCGTTTGTTCCGCCGATCGATCTTCTCCGCGCCTGACGGATCGACCGCCACAAGGCGCGCGTTCAATTCCTCGAGCGAGAGAGCGTTCAACTCCGCCCGCAAACTCGCATCCACTGCCGGCAGCGGCGCCAAACCATGCGTCAGCGCCTTGAGATAAAGCCCGCTCCCACCAACCACGAGGGCGAGTTTCCCGCGCCGGTTGATCTCCCCGATCGCCGCGACTGCCAGCCCGCGAAACTTCTCCGCGCTCATCTCCTCGTTAGGCGAGACGGCGCCGATCAAATGATGCTGCACTTTCCGCAGCGTCGCCTCGTCCGGTTGCGCGGTCAGAATCGGGAGACCGCGATAAACCTGGAAGGCATCGGCGCTGACAATCTCCGCGTCGCACCGCGCCGTGACGTCCGCCGCCAGTTCGGACTTACCACTCGCCGTCGGCCCGACAATGAAGAAGACGTTCTTATTCATTCAGCGGCATCACCAATGTGGGAGGGACCTTTGTGCCCCGATGAGTTGTGGCACCAATGTGGGAGGGGCCTTTGTGCCCCGATGAGTTGTGGCATCAATGTGGGAGGGGCCTTTGTGCCCCGATGAGTTGTGGCATCACTTCGGATTCGGGGCACAAAGGCCCCTCCCACATTAAAGACTCCCAGCTTGCGCACAAAAAAAAGACCGGGAAACCGGCAGCGCAATCGCCACCCGATCTCCCGGTCACAAAGGACGCCCCTTAATCGCGCGAATGACTATCCGATTTCGCGCCGCTGACGACCAGCTTGCGGCCCAGGAATTCCTTGTCGTGCAATTCCGCCACCGCCCGTTTCGCCTCCTCGACCGTCTGCATCTGGACGAACGCGAAACCCTTCGATCGCTCGTTATGCTTGTAGGTCACCACTTCGGCGTTCTGCACCTGTCCGACACCGTTGAAGAGCTCGAACAAGTCGCTCTCGGTCGCTTCGAAGGACAGGTTGCCGACGTAAAGACGCGGCGTGGTCACTTCGACCGACTCCGGTTTACGCGAAACACGTTCCGGCCGGGGCGCACCATTGCGCACCTGCGGACTGCCGTTCCGCGAGGGCGCGGCCGGCTTTACGGAACTATCGGCGCTTCCGAAGAAGGCCGTTACTTTTTGCCAAAAGCTCTTTTTTGCGGGAGCCCTCGAGACCGCGCGATCGTCGCGCGTATCGAACCGCCGGCGGGATCCCCCACGACGCGGGCGCCGTGAGTTTCTCCCGGGGGATTGAGATTTCATAATAATCCTCGGTTTTGAACCAGTTACCTTGTGGGCGGAGCGCATCAAGCGATGCACGGTCCAAGGCGCGCGAACCCCGAAGGGTCCAGTCAAACAGCTCGAGAGCAGCTTGCGCAGCCGGAGGAAACTCCGCCTCTTGGGGCCGGGAAACGAGCAAAAGCCTGTCCGGATGCGATCTCCTTGGCGGCAGACTGGTCGGGTTGGACGAGTATGCCGGCTTCATAGTTCCAAAAACTGGACGATCGCGGGGCAGACACGCGCCTGAACTCCCCAGCACCGCGCACACTATTCCCGATGAGGGCGTTATTGCAAGACTGAAATCGGACCCCCGCGGGCCCGGCCGTTCCCGGCGCGAACGGTGGGATTATTTCCGCCGCGCGATCTCATTACATTGCCCGGCTTTTGGCGCGGGGGCGTCATTCCAGTGCTCCGCGGGACCACTCTTCCGCTATTCGGACGCTGATTCACCACCGCCCGTCCCCATCCGTTAAAGCGCGGCGGACGTCGGTTGGAGCGGGCAAACGATCGAGTATTCGAAAATACAACGATTTGCCGGGGCTGAACGAACTCGACGTATTGCGCGACCGGCGTCACGTAGCAATCCGGCGTGCTCACCAACGGCACCTGTTCCACCGTCCCGTAATAGGGCGGTGTTTCCGCCACGAAATCCTCGGCGTAATCAGAGTTGGCAACAGGCTCCGTCGCTAACTCCTGGACGTATTCAGGCGCCACCTGTTCCTCGACCGGCTGTGCCAAACGCCCGCTCTCGGCCCCGTCGTTCGTCGCGTAGAGATTTTGCGGACTCAACCTGGGAATCGGCGCAACCGTCGCGAACGAGCCGTCCGTCCGCGCGCGCTCTGGCGCTCTCGGCAGCAAGTGGACGCTCGGGATCCGGGCAATCGCCAGCCAGGCGAGGAGCGCGATCAGAATGCCCAACTCGATCGCAATCACATTTGCCACCTTGGTGCTCATTTCGTTGTCCGCCGCGAACGCTACGAAGAAGGCTGCGCCCAATCCGGAATGGATGCAAGCTGACTCGATTACCTTTTACGAATCCAAGGGCGCGGGACGTGATGCCGGCTGGGCCAGGCGACTATGGCGCACCCCATAGGCAAAATAGACGACCAGGCCGATGGCAAACCAGACGAGCAAACGTCGCCACGTCGGCCAGGGCAAAGCGGACATCAGCGCGAGCGCGGAAAGCGCACCCGCCGGTGCGACGAACCAGACCCAAGGGGTGGAGAACTTGCGCTCCAGCCCGGGTTCCCGCACGCGCAAGACAAGGACACCGATCGAGACGATAACAAAAGCGAGCAACGTCCCGATGGAGCAGAGGCTGCCCGCTTCGCGCACCGTGAAGAGAGCGGCAAAAATCGCCACCCCGATGCCGGTGACAATCGACGTGATCCAAGGCGTGCGGAAACGCGGATGCACCCGGCTAACGAACGGCGGGAGCAGGCCGTCGCGCGCCATGCTGTAAAAGACGCGTGATTGGCCGAGCAACATCACCAGGATAACCGAGGACAACCCCGCCACCGCTCCGAGCTTGATCAGGCGCCCCATCCAATCCATGCCCGCACGGTCGGCCACGACGGCGATCGGGTCAGGCACATCGAGCTGACCGTAAGGCACCACGCCCGTCGCGATGGCCGAGACGATGATGTAAAGAAGCGTGCAAAGGATCAGCGACCCGATGATGGCAATCGGCATGTCGCGCTGCGGATTCTTTGCCTCCTGTGCCGCCGTGCTCACCGCGTCAAACCCGACATAGGCGAAAAAGACGATGCCGGCGCCAGTCATTACCCCGCTCCAGCCGAAGTGACCCGACAGCCCGGTATTCATCGGGATGAACGGATGCCAGTTAGCCGCCGTGATCGCGCGATACGCTCCGAAGATAAAGATCAACACCACCGCCAGCTTCACCAGCACGATGAGATCATTGAAGTGCGCCGATTCCTTGATTCCCACCACCAGCAGCACCGTCACGATGAAAATGATAAGAACCGCCGGCAGATTAAAGATCGCGGTGACGTGACCGAGTGTGGCCGGATCAGTCCCGACCGTTCTGATCTGATCCAGCAAAGACGCGCTCACGCCCACCCAGCCAGCCTTGATCTTCAACAACGCGGCCAGCGCCGCCGGCACCTGCACCAGTTCAGTGCCCCGCGCGGCCGAGAGTGCCGGAGGCACGTCGATCCCGAAATCATGCAGAAAAGAAACCGCATAGCCGGACCAGCCAATCGCGACCGTGATCGCGCCGACAGCGTATTCCAGAATCAAGTCCCAGCCGATAATCCAGGCGATGAGTTCGCCGAGCGTGGCGTAACCATAAGTGTAAGCGCTCCCGGCCATGGGCACGAGCGAGGCAAACTCGCTATAACACAAGCCGCAAAGACCGAGGCGATACCGGCGAGGACAAACGATAGCACCACCGCCGGCCCGGCATTCTGCGCCGCGACCGTGCCAGTGAGCACAAATATCCCCGTGCCGATGATCGCGCCGATACCCAGCGCCGTGAGATTCACCGCGCCCAGTGCGCGCTTCAGGCTGTGATCGCTCAACGCTTCCGCCTGCAATTCCGTGACACTCTTTCGTCGAAAAAGATTCATAAGTAAGATAGATGGCGACCTGCTGATGACGGGCCCGCCGTCGGAAGTCAAGGAAATGTATGAACGCAACGGGAAACAAAAAGCCCGCGCCACCTTTGGGGGCGACGCGGGCTGATGGTTAAGGCGACTCGGTCAGCTTAGCTGATCCGGCTCACGGCAAGACTGCCGTTACCGTTGCCATTCCCATTGCCGTTAGGCGAGATGGCCGCCAGCGGAGCCAGCTCATCGCTGGACGTCTCCGTTTCTGGCTTCGCCGCCGCGCCTGCATTCGTCGTTACCGTGACCGGATCGCTCGCCACACTTTGCGAGCCACCGTTCACCGCCTGCGCGATAAACTCCATCGTCAGACCCGACGCGACACCTTCCAGCATCGCCATCGGCGTTAGCGAGCTGGCGACAAGCTTATACTTGTCATCCACGCCCACGATCTTGCGGCGGAAACGATAACGCGTCGCCAACGGCATCGCATCGCATTCCAGCAGGACCTCCGATCCCATCACCGTCGCGCGCAGACCGGTCGGTGCGGCAGGCGTGGTTTGCGTCCAAGGCAGCTGCAACCCGAAGGCCAGCCAGCGCGGATCATCCGGCTCGAGCTTCTTATCCAGGTTCGCCACTACCGTGCTCATGAGCTTGAGCAGATTGCTCTTGGCCGGCCCGCGCGCGTCACGCGCCGCCGTGAGCGCCTGCTCGGCCGTCGACACATCTCCCTGACCCTCCACCGCAGCATCCGTCAGTTCCGTGGCCTTCGCCTCGGTCACTTCCATATCAGGCCGCTCAAAGCTGGGGTTATCGGTGAAATAGGTGACCAACGACTGTCCCAGCGCGATTTGCCCGTCGATCGTCTTCGGCACCTGTGTGCTCGGCGCGACGAAACCGGCCGCCGCCCATTGCGGAGACCAGCGATCGCCCATCCGGAGCGCAATCACGGCGCGCGCCGTTACCAGCCAGTCATAAAGTGCCTTCTGCGCCGACTTGGCATCGCGGTGCGCATTGTTTAGTGCAGTCCGTGCGGCATTGAAAGTGTCGCCGGCGTTCTTGAACGCAGTCCTGCTCGCGAGCATTTGAGCCGCGGTCACCATCGTGACCGGGATCGCCGCTGCGAAAGCGACGAGCCCGTTGTACATCTTGGTCGCCAGCACAAAGAGCTGGCCCCAGTTAGTCGGGAATAAGTTCCTCATGCTCG
>JBDTCM010000118.1:0-3644 GCA_039923575.1 Chthoniobacterales bacterium | reverse complement strand
TTCAGCCCTGCTGCCCTGAGCCCGTCGAAGTCAGCGCGCGGAAAACACGCAGCTCGCCAACTTCGTATTTTCCGCCGAGCAGGTCGCGGATTCCGGTCAGGCCGCGCGTGCCGGCGCGCGCAAAGGCCGCGCCCATTTCCTGGCGTTGTTCCGCGGTAAAAACCTCCTCGGCGGTGAGCGGCGCGCCCGCTTCCACCGCCAGCGCGAGATGGCTCAGGATCGTATTGCGGACAAAGCCACGCGCGCGCGCGATCTCGTCGATCGATTGGCCGGCGCGGAAACGGCGCAGCGTTTCCGCTTCGCTCTCGTTCAACGCCCGGCGGCGTGGCGGAGGAGCGACCGCGGGCGCGGGTGCGAAACTCAGCCGCGGATTAGTTTGCAGGTATTCGCTAATGGCCGCCAGAAATGTCTCCGCGAAATCTTGCAGCTTCTGTTCGCCGACGCCCGGGATGCGGCGGAACTCGGCCGGCGTCGTCGGGTAGCTGCGCGCCATCTCGCGCAGCGCGACATCCGAGAAAATGACGTAAGCCGGCACGTTGCGTTCATCGGCGAGCGTGCGCCGGACGGCGCGGAGTTGCGCGAACAAGGTTTCGTCGCATTCGATTTCGCCGGCGCGTTGTCTCGTTTTCGCGGCCGGCTTTTCGACCTGTTTCGTGAGCGTGATCGGCGTGCGCTGCCGCAATGCGGCGCGGCCGGCCTCGGTCACTTGCAGAGTAGCAAATTTCCCAGGCGCGACTTCCACCAGCCCGAGCCGCAACAACTCGCGTCCGATCGCCTGCCAGGCTTCGCGTTTCAATTCGGTTCCGATCCCGTAAGTCGAGAGTTCGTTATGCCGGCGTTGCCGGATCGGTTCCGTGTCGGCGCCCGTCAGCACTTCCACGATGTGATTCAGGCCAAAGGCGAAGCCGCTTTTCTGCTGCACGCGCAGGACGCAGGAGAGAAATTTCTGCGCCGCGACCGTGCCGTCGAAGGTCTCGGGCGGGTTGAGACAATTGTCACAGCCGTCGCAGGATTCGTTAGGCCGCTCCTCCGCGAAATAACGCAGGAGAGTGGTGCGGCGGCATTCGCGCGCCTCGGCGTAATGCACCATCTGGCGCAACTGCTCGCGCGCGATCCGCGCTTCGCTTTCGCTTTTCTCCTCGATGAAACGGGTCTGTTTGACCACATCCGCCGCGCTGAACAGCAGCACGCATTCGCTCGGCAAACCGTCGCGCCCGGCGCGGCCGGTCTCCTGATAATAGCTCTCGATATTTTTCGGGAGATCGTAGTGCACGACGAAGCGGACGTTCGGTTTGTTGATCCCCATCCCGAAGGCGATCGTCGCGCTTATCACCCGCACATCGTCGCGCAGGAACATCTCCTGATTGCGCGCGCGTTCGTCGCTTTCGAGCCCGGCGTGATACGGCTTCCCCGGGATGCCGTCCGCGTTCAGTTTCGCCGCGACCGAGTCGGCGACCTTGCGGCTCGCGCAATAGACGATCCCGCTGTCGTTAGGTCGGGATTTTAGGAACTCGTAAAGTTGCTCGTAGGGCGCCGCTTTCGGGACCACGCGATAAGTCAGGTTCGGTCGGTCGAAACTGGCCACGTAAAAACGCGGGTCGCGCAGCTTGAGCTGCGCAAGGATGTCGCCGCGCACTCGCTCCGTCGCGGTCGCGGTCAGCGCCATGATCGGAACGTCAGGCAAAATTTCGCGGAGCCGAGCCAGTTCGCGATATTCCGGCCGGAAATCGTGGCCCCACTCGCTGATGCAATGCGCTTCGTCGATTGCGACCTGCGCGATCTTCCACTCCTTCACTTTCTCGATGAAGGAATCGAGCATGAGCCGCTCGGGTGCGACGTAGAGCAGACGAAACTCGCCGTTATAAAGTCCCCGCAAACGCGAGCGCGCCTGCGTGCCGTCGAGCGCGGAGTTCAAAAACGTCGCCGCCACCCCGCTCGCCTGGAGCGCATCGACCTGATCCTTCATGAGCGAGATGAGAGGCGAAATGACAATCGTCAGGCCATCACGCAACAGAGCCGGCAATTGAAAACAAAGCGACTTCCCGCCGCCCGTCGGCATGAGGGCAAAAACATCGCGCCCGGCGAGCGCGTCGCGCACGATCTCCTCCTGCAACGGCCGGAAAGCCGAGTAGCCGAAATGTTTCTTGAGGGCGCCTGCGAGGTTCATTCAGCGTTCTGTCGGGGCGAGAAGTTTCAAATCGGGAAAATACGTTTGATATCGCTTTTGATCTCGCGTCACCAGCGTCAAGCCCGCGGTCTCGGCATGCGCGCCGATATAGAAATCGGGCAAGGGTGAATTTTTCGACCCGCCGCGCTTGCGATACTCGAGGAAGGCGCGACTGGCGCGAAAGCCGGCTTCATACGGCAATGGCAGTCGCCGGAAATGTTGCGGTCGCAGCCAATGGTCCAGCGCGGCCTGGGAATCGAAGGCGGGCGCGATCTCGCTGTAGATGATCGGATTGATCAAGACCGGGGCCGCCTTCGCCGCTCGCCGGAACTGCTCGGACGACCATTCCATCCAGCGCGCATCAGCTGTGACGATGTCGAGGAGGACATTGGAGTCGAACATGAAAGCCATCAGTCTTCTCCCCGGGTCATTTTTATGATTTTGGCCGTCGTCGTTTTGCCCTGGGCCACGCCAGTCGCCTGGCGAAGCCAATTATCGACGGGATGGGAACGCTTTCGGCGCGGGTGCAGCACGACCTTGCCGTTCTCGGCTACAAACTCGACTTCCGTTCCCGGCTGGAGGCCGAAGCGGTCGCGGATCGGAAGCGGGATGGTGACCTGCCCTTTGCTCGTGATCTTCATCAGGAAGTAATACCAGTGGAAGTATTACTTCGTAAAGCAAGAATCGCGCACCTTTTGTTCTCCCGCGTACTTCCGCCCGTGGCGACACATCGCACTTTCCCGTGGCCACGTCTTTTTGTAGCTTCACGTCTCACCATGGCCTGGCGCATCCATGAAAATGTCCGGCGCGGCGAAATCGACAATCGCGCGCGCGGACGGGTGACGGGACGCGTCTGGCTCGAAGGGGTCGAGGAGCCGATCGTGCTCGACCTGGCGGGTGATTGTCACCCGGACCTCGCCGGCTGCGTGCTCAGTTTTGAGAATCCGAAGCCGGTTCCGATGACCACGGCGTCGCCTGCCTTACGTCAGCGCGGCAAGGCCGGTGACATCACTGCCGCCCGCAAAGTGCGAGTCTTCGATCTCCCGATCGAAGAAGCCTGCGCCATGATCAGGGCCGGCGGCACGCCGCCCGAGCATCTCGCCTCCGGCATCTACATCGAATGGTTTTCGGACCTGAGCGGGCGCTTCGTCATCGAGAGCGCCGATTACCGCCTCGAGATTTCCGAGCCGGCATGGCATTTCAGCGCCGACGAACTCAAAGAGCGCGCGCGCCTTGCCGCCGCCGGCGAAGACGCGTTTGCCATCGAAATTCACGCCGACGGGACCGAGGAAAAATGGGACGAGTTTCGCTGCGAACAATTCCTGCGCGAGAACGATGCGCGGACCGAACGCTACGGCGCGCTCCTGGAAAAATATGCCGATCATCCCGACGCCGAACGGATCATCGCGTGGGAGATGGGCTGGACCTGGCTGGAGGAAGCGCTCGACGAGAAACCCGCCACCGCCAACTCCAGCCA
>JBDTCM010000117.1:0-4175 GCA_039923575.1 Chthoniobacterales bacterium | reverse complement strand
TGCGACATGCAATCGACGAGGCCGCTCCGCGCCATCGCCGTGATCCGCTCGTAGTAGTCGGCGTAAACTTCATTGATGTCGCGCCGCGCAAACTCCGCTTCCTCGCCGGCGTGATCGAAGGCCCAGTCGCCGCGCAGGAAATGAATTGAGCCGAGGACGAAATCGAGCCGGTCCCAATTTTTCTCGACCCAGGCGCGCCCGGCCGCGGAGTGCACCGGATCGTTATCCAACTCGACGCCGGCGCGGATTTTGAGATCCGGATTCGCCGCGCGCAGCCGCTCGATCTCATCGAAATCGATCCCCGGATGATAACGATCGTGATCCGTCAGGGCGATATCGCGCAGGCCGATCTGGCGCGCGTGATCCGCCCAGGGTTGGAGGAGTTCCGGCGTGTAGGGCTGGTGGCGATGGCCCTGCGGATGGAGATGGTAATCGGAGAAAAGTTTCACGAAACACGCGCCTCACGGCGCGGTCAGCGATTTGCGCTGCGCGTCGAGCTCGGGATAGGCCGGGATCGTGACCTCGACTGTGAAGACTCGGCCCGGGGCGAGTTCGCGCGTCGCGATCGTCTCGTAGTAATCAATGTGCTCGTTAGGATTGATCAGCACGATGCCGACGGTTTCCGCGAAAGCACGGTTCTCCGACCAACGAGTGACGACGCGCCCGGACGAATCATGGAGCAGGATCTCGATCCGCTGCTCGGTCGGAAAGGTGAGCTCGACCGCGCGGTCCCCGCGATTGGTGAGGAGGACGTGCACCGGCAGCTGCCGCACCTCGGAGAGCTTGACCGGCTCCTGCGGAAGTTCGATCGAGAGAACGAGGCCGCGCAGTTTTTGGTTTTTGTATTCCGGGATCTTGTCCGAGGAGGAAAAGGGGTGGAGGACGCGGCCGAGCCAGCTGCGCTTCTCCTCAGCCGGCGACCCTGCGGCGGAGGCGAACAACAGCAGCGCGCAGAAAATTGGGGTGCATCTCATCGGCCCCAAACAGGCAAACGTTGCAAAAACTGTCAAACCCTTTATCAATCGCTATGAGGAGTCTGCTCAGCGCCGCGCTCGTTTTTTTCCTCGCGCTGCAGGCGAAGGCGGGCCCGCAGCATTGCACCTTTCGGGTTCACGTCGCGGCCAACGCCAATGACAGTGCCGCCTTCGCCCAGCCGGTCCGCTCGCTCAGTGGCCGCGATGTTTTCATCGACAAGACCGCCTGGATCAGCGAGCGCGACGTGAAAGCCTTTTATCCTTATCGCGCCGCCGATGGCAGCTACGGCGCGCTTCTCGAGTTGGATGATCACGGCCGCGCCATCCTCGACACCTTGAGCGTCGAGCGCCGCGGTTCGCCGCTGTTCGTCTTCATCAATGGCCGGCCGCTGACTGAGCTGTATCTCGCTTCCGGACTGACCGAGGCGGACATCAAGCTGATGAACAAGGATTGGAAACTTCTCGGCAGAAAGAAGAAGAAATGAGCGGTGTGACGCGCGCGGCCGTGCTGCTCTTTCTCGCCCTCATCACTCCCGCGATTGCCCAGGAGGCGCCGCTTCATCTCACGCTGCCGACGGACAACACCGCCTTGCTGCGCGGCAACGGCGCGGAGTTTTATCAGGTCATCGAGCGCAACGTGCACGGGGTGATTTCGTATCCGTGGCAGGGCGGGCAATACGGATTCGTGCGCGACCCCGTTGCGACGGCGAACGGCACGATCATGACGCGCTTCCACGAAGGAATGGACATCAAGCCGGTGCGCCGGGATGTGCGCGGCGAACCGCTCGACGACGTGCGCGCGATCGCCGGTGGCATCGTGGTCCACGTCAATTCAGTGGCGGGCCGTTCCAACTACGGGCGCTACGTCGTGATCGAACATCGCTGGGGCGGTTGTCCCTATTACAGCCTCTATGGGCACCTCAAAACCATCGCGGTGGAGAAGGGGCAGAGGGTGCAGGAACGGGATACGCTCGGGGTCATGGGCTACACCGGCGCGGGCATCAATCGCCAGCGCGCCCATGTCCACGTCGAGTTGAATTTGATGTTGAGCGATCATTTCGAAGAATGGCACGAGCCTACGCACAAGAACGATCCGAACTACAACGGCATCTACAACGGGATCAATCTGGCGGGGCTGGATCTGGCGCGGCTCTTCCTTGCCTTGCGCGACGAGCCGGCCCTCACCGTCCCCGCCTTCCTCGCGAAAGAGGCCGCCTACTACAAAGTGATCGTGCCGAACTCGCCCAACTTTCAACTGCCGTGGCGTTATCCCTGGATGCTGCATGGTGCGCCTAACGACAAGCCGGTCGCCTGGGAAATTTCCTTCGACCGTTCCGGCCTGCCCCTCCGCCTCGCGCCCAGCAGCAAAACCGTCAGCGGACCCGAACTCTCCTATGTGAAGCCGGGCGCAGTCGATTATCGCAACCTGACGCGCGGCAATCTCGCCGGGCGCGGCGCGAGTGCGCGCCTGACCGAGAGCGGGAAAGCGCTCATGCGCCTGCTCACCTTCCCGGACTAACGACAAGCGGTGAAAAAACTCACCCGGCGACAATTCCTCGGGCTCGGAATCTGCGCCTTGCCGGCGGCGGCGGGCCTCGACGGCCGTTTCGTCGAACCCACCTGGCTGCGTGTCACGCACTTCGATCTCGGCCCGCAGCCGCAGTGCCGCTTCGCGCAAATCAGCGACCTGCACTACAAGGGCGACGCCAAGTACGCGGCCGAGGTTGTGCGCACCATCAACGCGCTCGAGCCGGAGTTCGTCTGCTTCAATGGCGACCTGATCGAAGACGCGCGCTTCGCGCCCGCCGCGCTCGACTTCATCCGGCAAATCGAGCGGCCGGTTTACGGTTGTCCCGGCAATTGGGATTACGGCTGCCGCGCAGATTTCAAGGAGTACGAAAAAGCCTTTTCCGCCACGGGCGGCGCGTGGCTGGAGGATCGCAGCGTGGTGCTGCCGCATCGCGATCTCGAGTTGATCGGAGTGGGCCGGTGGGGCACGCAGAGGATGGGCGCCGCCAAGGCCGGGCGACGCGTGCTGCTGCTCCATTACCCGGCCCAGGCCGATCGCCTCGACGGCCGGCGCTACGACTTGATCCTCGCCGGCCATTCGCATGGCGGGCAGGTCCGCCTGCCCTTCTACGGCGCGCCCGTTCTGCCCTATGGCGTCGGGCCCTATCAGAAAGGCTACTACGATTCGTTAGCCGGACCGCTCTACGTCAACGTCGGCCTCGGCACTTACATGTTCCCGGTCCGCTTCAACTGCCGCCCGGAAATCACCGTCGTCCGAATGTAGACGTTGCCCTCTGGGCAACGCGGGTCTGCGTGATGCCGGAACAAGCGGCTTCCAAAAAAATAGCCACCGACAACGCTCGCTTCGCAGGGAAGCGTCTACGGCACCCTACCACCGCGACTTTCGTCCTCAAAATGAGCGACAGTCACAGACTGACACCGTCCGAACTTCCTTATCGCTTGCCGAAACCGCAGAGATAGATCTCAGTGATGGCGGCGTCCTCGTATTTCCGGCCGGGATAGACTTCGAGGATGGTCAGCTTTACCCGGTCGGCCGCACGCCTTCGTGCTCCAGAACCGCACTCGTTTTACCTCCTACGATCACACCGACGGAGTCACCACCGTGTTCGGGGGCATCAATAGCTCGAACATGATTTGCGGTTATTATTCGGACGGCACCACCCAGCACGCTTTCGTAGCCCGCCTCGGACACTAGACCGGGGGCTGTCGGCGGAAATGACCAAGCCGGTTCTGGCCACCGGCAAGCCGCCCTCGGCACAGGGACGCGGTTGATGCTATTGTCACTCCATGCCAACTGACCCGAACGAGAAATCCAAATGCAAAGAGGAGGCAGACGAGCGCGAAAAGGAGACACCTCCGTCCGATAAGAAGATCGTGCCGCCAGCGGGGGCGCCAATCGGGGAAGGCGACGACAACCTGCGCCGGCGGGCGGATTGGTTTCAGAAACGGACTGGCGGCAAACCGTAATTCAGCAGCGGTCGCTAGAGCGAGTTCAATAAAGGTGTAGTCGCCTGATCAATAAAGGTGTAGCCGCATGAAGCACCGGCAGGTGCGAAAGAATGTAGCCCCGGGCGTGAGCCCGGGGTTTTCGATATTGATCGGACCCAGCCCCGGAGGGGCGGAAGGAGTGAGAGCGTTCTCTGTTGCCCCTCCGGGGCTAACTTGAATGCA
>JBDTCM010000116.1:0-3368 GCA_039923575.1 Chthoniobacterales bacterium | reverse complement strand
CGCGCGATTCTTCGTAGGCGTCGGTGGCGCGGGCACTCAGTTCGTGCAGACCGCGATGGACGTTGGCGTTGTTATGCTCGTAGTAGTGCCGCAGGGCTTCGATCACCGCGCGCGGCTTTTGCGTGGTGGCGGCATTATCGAAATAAACCAGCGGATGCCCATGGACCTGCTGTTGCAGGATGGGGAAGTCCGCCTGGATCTGATTCCAATCTGTCGCGGCTCTCTTGTGCACAGGCCAATCTGCGCCGCGCGCCGCCGCGCGGCAATTGAATGCGCGCGCGGTAAATTTTTAGCGGGACGACGAAGGACGGCGGCGATAGCGTCGCGGGGTGGCTCTCGATCGGACACAGTTCAAACAGGCGGTGACCGAAAACACCCTGCGTAGTTGCCAGCTTTTCATGGGTCTGCCCGCGGCCGACATCGCGGCGCTGGCGGCCTTTGCCGCAACGAAACACCTGGCGAAAGGCGACTATCTGTTCCGGGAAGGCGATCCCGCGCATGGCTTTTACATCGTGCAGCAGGGCCGGATCAATGTGCACCGGGTCAGCGCCGCCGGGAAAGAGCGGGTCATTTATGTTTTTCGTCCGGTCGAATCCTTCGCCGAGGGGGCGTTGGCGAGCGAGGTCGGATATCCCGCAGATGCGCGCGCGACAGAAGCGAGCATGGTAATCCTGATTCCAAAACGCGAATTCATCGAACTGCTCCGGAGCCGTCCAGAACTCGCTCTGCGCATGCTCGGTTCGATGAGCCAACATCTCCGTGTCCTCGTCGGATTGCTCGATGACCTCGCGTTGAAAGACATCGAAACCCGCGTCGCCAACTGGCTCCTGAAATCGTGCCCGCTGCCGTTGCGCGACGGCGCGGTTGTGATCGAGCTCGATCGCACCAAGCGCGTCCTCGCGGCCGAACTGGGCGCGACCAGTGAAACCCTCTCGCGGACCCTGGCGAAGTTCCGCGATCAAAAACTGCTCAAGGTCGCCGGGCGAACGATCACGATCACGCAACCGAGAAAACTCGACCTGCTGCTCCGGCAGCACCTCGGCGAGTTGTAACGCCGGTGCGCACCTGGACAGGTCCTTGCCTCGGCCTTTCGGATCGATCAACGACGGTATTCCTCGTCGCTGACCTTCTCCATCCACGCGACGGCCTTCCCGTCGAGCGCTTCCTGAATGGCGATGTGCGTGACGGCTGTGCTGGGCGCGGCACCGTGCCAGTGCTTCTCGTTAGGCGGAAACCAGACGACGTCGCCGGGACGAATTTCCTCGACCGGGCCGCCCTCACGCTGCGCCCGGCCGCATCCGGCGGTGACGATGAGTGTCTGGCCTAACGGGTGGGTGTGCCACGCGGTGCGCGCACCCGGCTGAAAGGTGACACTCGCGCTGCGCACGCGGGCCGGCGCAGGCGCCTCGAAGAGCGGGTCGATCCGCACCGTGCCCGTAAACCAATCGTCCGGACCTTTCTTGGAGGGTTGTGAACCGCTTCGTTTTATTTCCATAAGGTTCAAATTCGCTCGATTGAGGCGCCGGTCTTTCCAGCTGGCAAGCTACTACGGCCAGGACCCGATCGATAGCTTCACTCGGCGCGTCCCGGAGCCGAAGCGGGGGATGCTTGAGCAGGGCTTGTCAGCCGTGGATGCGCACCTGCGGTTTCTTGCCTTGCTGGATTTCCTTGAGCTTGATGCAGACGACCGTAAGCCAGGCAATATCGAAGGCGTTGCCGAGCGGCTCCTTCCCCTGGTCGTGCTGAGGCATGTCGCTGTAAGTGCTGTCGATGCCGGCCGCCCAGATTTCTTCGCCGGCCTGTTTGAGGGCGACCACGACGTCGGCGCCATTCATCCCCTCAGCCAGGTCCCGGAACAGATCCCAAAGCTTATTGCGAAAGGGTGAGACCACGTCGCCCTTCTTCTTGCTGGGTTTCTTCTTCACGGCGTCATCCTTGTCTGTGTCGTGCTCGACATTCAACAATCGGACGTGCCCACCTTCCCGCGTGGCCCGCGGTCGATCGCTCTGCCCGCCAGGAACCGAACAACGGAGCCACCGGCAGATCAGCACTTGATTTCAGCCTGCCGAAAGTGTCGATGTAAACCCTGACCTCAACTCGCCGGTTTCGAATTGGATGAAAGCTGTTCGCCTTGTGCAAGCGGGACGGCCCCTCGAGCTGCATGATATCGCGCTCTCCGAGACGGGAGACGACGACGTCCTGGTGCGGGTGAGGGCCGCCGGGATCTGTCATTCGGACGCGCATTATCGGGCCGGAAGATCGCGCGCCGATCCCTTGCCCCTGACGCTCGGGCACGAAGTCGCGGGGGTGGTGGAAGCAATCGGCCGGAATGTAGAACAGTTCCGCATCGGCCAGCGTGTTTGCCTGCACTACATGGCCACCTGCGGGACGTGCGCCTGGTGCAGCAAAGGCCACGAACAATTTTGCGAGACCGGCGCCATGATCGGCAAATCGCGCGACGGCGGTTACGCCGAGTTCATCGTCATTCCCGCGCGCAGCGTCTTCCCGTTGCCGGATGAAATTTCCTTCGAACACGGGGCCATCATGATGTGCTCCTCGGCCACGTCGCTGCACGCGCTCCATAAAGCACGCCTGCAACCGGGCGAATCCGTCGCCGTCTTCGGGGCCGGTGGACTTGGTCTGTCCGCCATCCAACTCGCGCAAACTCTCGGGGCGTGCAAAGTCTTCGCCGTCGATATTCACCCCGACAAACTCGATCTCGCCAAATCGTTAGGCGCGGTGCCGATCGACGCTCGCGCCGGCGATCCGATACAACAAATTCGCGACAACACTGGCGGGCAAGGGGTGGACGTGGCGCTGGAACTGATCGGGCTCCCCCTGACCATGCAGCAATCCGTCCGCGCGCTCGCCCGGCAGGGTCGCGCCGCGCTCGCCGGCATCACGGAGAAAAATTTCGAAGTCTCGCCCTATCACGAACTGATCAATCGCGAAGCGGAAATCATCGGCGTCTCCGATCACCTCGCGGCGGAGATTCCGACGCTGCTGGAATTCGCACGCACCGGGAAATTGGATCTATCCAGTGCAGTCACCCGCACCGTTCCGCTGGAAGCCAAAGCGATCAACGACGCTCTCGACAATCTGGAAAATTTCGGCGCAGGCGTTCGAGTAGTGATTACGCCCTGAGCGGGAACGTGCGCGGTCACGTCCTTTCCTGATTTTCTCCCTCGTTCCCAAACTCCAGTTTGGGAACGCCATTGTCCGCGAAACTCTGTTTCGACTCTGCAGCGCTGGCAACAGAGTTGCGGGAGTAAGTGCGTTCCCAAACTGAGTTTGGGAACGAGGACTCAAGGTCTTGAATCAGGAAAAAAGGAAAGCAGGAAAAAGGCGATGTTGAGTTCGGAATTACC
>JBDTCM010000115.1:0-8036 GCA_039923575.1 Chthoniobacterales bacterium | reverse complement strand
CCGAAGTTCTCGGCGTTGATCCGGAAATAGGCTTGGAGCGGGTGCTTCACTTTCACGCCCGGCGGGACGTAAATGAAGGAGCCGCCACTGAAGACGGCGCTGTTGAGTGCGCTGAATTTGTTGTCGCCCGTTGGGATGACTTTGCCGAACCATTTCCGGAAAATTTCCGGGTGCTCCTTCAAGCCATCCGCGCTGCCGACGAAAATGACGCCCTGTTCGCCAACCGCCTTCTTGATGTTGGAATAGACGGCCTCGCTGTCGAATTGCGCTTCGACGCCGGCGAGGAATTTGCGCTCCTGCTCGGGGATGCCGAGCCGCTCGAAGGTGCGCTTCACATCATCCGGGACATCTTCCCAGCTGCGTTTCGGCTGGGTGCCGCCGCTGAGGTAATAGCGGATGTTTTCGAAGACAATCGCTTCCAAATCCTTGCTCGCCCAATGCGTCGGCATCGGCTTGCTCATGAAAGTCTTGTAGGCGTTGAGCCGAAATTCTCGGACCCAATCAGGATCCTGCTTCACGTCCGAGATGTAGTGAATCGTCTTTTCGCTTAGCCCGATGCCGGCATCGTGGGTGTGCGTTTCGGGGTAGGCGAAATTGCCCAGGTTCCGTTCGATATCGAGAGTCGTATTTTGCTTAACCATTTTGAGTCTCCTTGTCAGGCGAGAGCGGGCTCGGTGATGTCGTCCCGCACCCAATCATAGCCTTTTTCTTCCAATTGCAGAGCCAGATCTTTGCTTCCGCTTAGTTCGATTCGTCCCTTCACCATGACGTGCACGAAGTCGGGTACGATGTAGTTCAACAGTCGCTGATAGTGGGTGATCAGGAGCACGCCCAGCTTCGGGCCGCGGAGCGAGTTCACGCCTTGGGCCACGACCTTGAGGGCGTCGATGTCGAGTCCGCTGTCGGTCTCATCGAGGACCGCATACTTCGGGTCGAGCATGGCCATTTGCAGAATCTCGTTGCGTTTTTTTTCGCCCCCAGAAAAACCTTCGTTGACGGAGCGCGAGGTAAAAGAGCGATCCATCTCGAGAAGATCCATTTTCTTGTAGAGTTCCGCGTAGTAATCGGTCGCCTCCAGCTCTTCGCCCTCCGGCAAACGCGCCTGTACGGCGGCGCGGAGGAAGTTGGCGATGGTGACACCCGGGATTTCGCTCGGGTATTGGAAGGCGAGAAAAAGTCCCTGGCGGGCCCGCTCATCGGGCTCGAGTTCGAGGACGTTGACCCCGTCCATCACGACCGATCCCGCCGTCACGACATAATCGGGATGTCCGGCGAGGACTTTGGCGAGGGTGCTTTTGCCGGAACCGTTCGGTCCCATAATGGCGTGCACTTCCCCCTTGGGAACGGTGAGGCTGAGACCGCGGATAATTTCCTGATCCGCGATCGAAACGTGTAAATCTTGAATGACTAATTGATCCATAACTTGCGAACGGCAACCTAGGCCGGTTTGGCGGTTTTTGCGAACGCGATTAGGGTCCGGTCTCCGAACCATGCAAGACCCGGAAGATTCTGCTGCTCGCGCCCGCTCGCGCCAGGCCTTTGTGCTTTGCGGCGGCCTCGGGACGCGGCTCCGTTCGGTGCTGAGCGATCGGCCGAAATCGATGGCGCCGGTGGCGGGGGTACCGTTTCTCCAGTTGCTGCTCGAGGATCTTCGGGCGCAGGGAATCGAAGAGGTGATCCTGGGAACAGGCTACCTGGCGGAGCAGATCGAGCAATACTTTGGGAACGGCGAGAAGTTCCTCCTGCGCCTCCATTATTCCCAGGAACAAGAGCCACTCGGCACGGGCGGAGCGCTCAAACTGGCCGAGCCGCTGTTGAGCGATCCAGTCCTGGTCCTCAACGGCGACAGTTATGTGGAATGGAATCTGGCGGCGGCGAGGGATCTCTTCGAGAAACACGATGCTTCTCTTGTCATGGTGCTCCAAACCGTTCCCGACGTGAGTCGCTACGGCAGCGTCACCGTCGCGCCCGATGGTCGCGTGACCGACTTTGTCGAGAAAGGAACGCGCTCCGGGGCCGGATTGATCAATGCCGGTGTCTACCTGCTGCGAAAAGAAATCGTCAGCGCGTTGCCCGCGGGAAAGGCGATTTCGTTGGAACGAGATGTCTTCCCCGGGTTGCTCAGTGGCAAGGTTTACGGATTGATATCGGAAGGAATCTTCATCGACATCGGAATCCCAGCCGACCTGGAGCGTGCCCA
Source organism: Chthoniobacterales bacterium (assembly GCA_039923575.1). Classification (GTDB taxonomy): domain Bacteria; phylum Verrucomicrobiota; class Verrucomicrobiia; order Chthoniobacterales; family UBA10450; genus Palsa-1392. The sequence goes on along the minus strand of JBDTCM010000115.1, from coordinate 5,836 downwards.
GACCCTGCTCGCTACTTCGCAGGAGGGGTGAATTCGGCCACGAGCCGCCGCCGGTCGATCTTGCCGTTGTCCGTCCGCGGCAAAGATTCTCGAAACACGATTTTCTCCGGCACCATGTAGGCAGGCAACTTTTCCGCACAATGTTGTTTGAGATGCATCGAATCGAGGGATCCGCCGGCGGCAATGGTCACCACTGCGTGAATGGTGTTCCCGATCGCCTCGTCCGGAATCGGCAGCGCGACCGCTTCGTCGACGGCGGGGTGGGCGACCATGACCGCCTCGATTTCGCCCAGTTCGACCCGGTAACCGCGAGTCTTGATCATGTGATCCTTCCGCCCAACGAAGAGGTAGTTGCCGTCTTCGGCGAGCGTGACCCAGTCTCCGGTGCAGTAGAGCTTTTCCTCGCGCCCGGTCGCGAACGGATTCGGAATGAAGCTGGCCGCCGTATTTTCCGGGCGGCCGTAGTAGCCCTGCATGACCGTCGAGCCGCGGGCATACAAGAGCCCCTCTTTCCCGGGGCCGGTGACCTGGTGGTCCTCGGCATCAATGGCAATCAGATCCGTATTGGCGCAGGCCTTGCCGATCGGAATCGGTGCCGTCTGTTCCGGCGCCAACGACTCGACTTCGTAGTAGGCGCAAACGTTCGTCTCGGTCGGCCCATAGAGATTTGCGTAACGCGGATGGGGCAGCTTTTCCCTCAGCGCGCGCAAGTGTTTGGTTGGAAAAACTTCGCCGGCGAAGAGAACCCAGCGCAGTGATTTGAGATCGCGTTCCTCCAGCTTGCCGCGAGCTTGGAGGAGGGTCAGGACCATCGGCACGGAATACCAGATCGTGATCTTTTGATCCTGGATGAACGCCGAGAGCTGGAGCGGAAACACCGACAACCCTTCCGGCACGAGCGAGATCGCCGCGCCCGCTTTGGCTGCGACGAAAATATCAAAAACGGAGAGGTCGAAATTGAACGGGGCGTGATTCGAGAGGCGATCTTGGGCCGTGACGCCAAACGTCGCGACGCTCCAGTTGACGAAAGTCAGCGCGTTGAGATGGGAGAGCATGACGCCTTTCGGCGTGCCGGTGGAACCCGAGGTGAAAAGGATATAGGCGAGATCGTGATCGATTACCTCGATTGCCGGAGGCTCGCCGGGTTGAGAGGGGAGCGCTTCGCCAAAACTGAAGGCAGGCAACGGCAGAGTCTGGTCCGGAGTTTGATCGACGAACAAAAGCGCGCTCATCGGACACTCGGTGTGAAATGACGCGTCCAGTTTCTGATAGAGCGCGTGACTTGTGATCAACGCCCGAAACGCGCATTGTCTCCCGATCTCGAGGAGACGCATGCCGGGCGCATTTGCATCCACCGGCACATAGCACGCGCCCGTCTTCATGATCCCGAAGATGCTGGCAATCGCCGACGGTGATTTCTTGAGGTAGATCCCGACGCGATCGCCGGGTCGGACACCGTTCGCGATCAGCAAGTGAGCAATCTGATTGCTCAGTTTATCGAGCTCTGCATAAGTCAGCGCTTCATCAAGTAAACGGACGGCTTCCGCCTCTGGATGGCGCTGCGTGCTCTCTGTCAGTAATTGATGTAAGGCGTATGCCATAATCTACCAAGCCTGTGGCGGCGGCGGGGATCTTCCGGTTTAGTCAGAGGAATCGGCCGCGGCAGTGGAAGCTTGCTTTCGCGGCCGGGAATCGGCTTCCCCCCGAAGCAACTGGTTAAGCTGATTTCCGTCCGTTTTAGATCATTTAATCGTTCGGGTCAACCGCCCAACCGACCGGGACCGGGAAATGACGCAGGTCGAGCTAGCCTGGCCGTCGGCGAGGTGAGACTTGGGGATGATACAACTTGACATTTTGGATCAGAATCCGTTAAACTCTATGGACCGTAAGTTGCTCCCTCAGGCACCTGGGGTTTCGAGATCGCAATAAATTCTTAATCGAAAATGTAACAGGCATATCTCGCCTTGTCCTCGTAGCACTGTTTTCCGGGAGCATGAGGCAGCTGAGGTTTTTGCGTCCGAAGAGCGCAGAAATTCGGAGTCAAGATTAGCAGCAAGGCTTCTGAACTCGCCCGCAATTTGAATTTCAAACTATGAAGAAGCGTGAAGTCATCATCATTGGCGGCGGGCCGGGCGGCGCTGCCACCGCACTCTATCTCCTCAAGTCCGGCATCAAGCCGCTCATCGTCGAGCGGCAGGCGTTTCCCCGTTTTCACATTGGCGAATCACTCAGCGGCGAATGCGCCAATTCCATTCGGAAGCTTGATCTTGATGCGGAATTAGTCGCGCAAAATTATCCGGTCAAACACGGTGTTAACGTTTACAACCCGCATGGCGTCCCTTTCTGGGTCGAAGTAAAAAAGAGATGCCCGGAGACAAACGCGATGATGCCCAACTCGACCTGGTCAGTGACCCGGAGCAGCTTTGACCGGCTCCTGCTTGATGCCGCGCGCCAGCGCGGGGCGGAATACATGCAGTGTGACGCGGTGGCGCCAATTCAGAAAGATGGACGCGTCATCGGCTTGCAGATCAGGACTGACGGCGGTGCGCTCGAAGATCTCCATTGTGAGGTCCTGGTGGATTGCTCGGGGCAGGCGACCTTCCTTGCGAATCGTGGGCTTACCGGACCCAAAGTGAAAGGGAACTACGCCAATCAGATCGGTGTCTATTCACAAATCGAAGATATGATTCTTGACTCGGGCACGGAGCCATCCAAGGCGCTCGGGAACACGCTCATTTTTTACAAACAGCGCGACCACTGGGCATGGGCTATCCCGCTTAGTCCCAAAGTCGTAAGCGTCGGAGTGGTAGCGCCCGCGGCCTACTTCAAGGCGCAGGGAGTGGATAAAGCCGAGTATCTCCGCAAGGAGATCACAAGTTTGAATCCCGATTTAACACGTCGCGTTAAGAGAACTTCCTTTCTCGAAGAAGTTCGATCCGTCACCAGTTATTCCTACGCGACGACCAATTATGCTGGGAAAGGCTTCATTTGTGTGGGCGATTCCCATCAATTCACAGATCCGATTTTCTCCTTCGGCGTTTTCCTCGCGATGAAGGAAGGCGAGTTCGCGGCCGAAGCGATTGTGAAGCATCTGGGTGAAGAAAGAGGAACCGACGGGAATCCGTTCGCCGACTACGAAGCCGTCACGACAGAAGGCCAGGATGCGATCCGTGATGTCGTCGACACTTTCTGGGAATATCCGCTCGTCTTTACGCGCATGGCTTCCGGGCCGGCCCAGGATGATATTACCGATCTTTTCGCTGGCAGGGTCTACGGCGAGTTGGTGCGAAAAAATGCGTCATGGGCCGCGATGCGACGTCTCCTGGCCAAACGCCGGGCGCAGCAGACTTCCAATGCGGGTCGAGCGCCGGCTGCCATGGGTGGTTGAGGGTTTGCGCTGGATTGTCTCCCGAGAGGAGGCACCTTAGGTTTGTGAATCAGATTCAAAAGGGTTTGGATGGCGAGGCCCTCATCTTCCTCCATATCCCCAAGACCGCCGGGACGACTCTCAACCGCATCATCGAGTGGCAGTATAGCCCCCTCTCGATCTTCACCATGGATCCCTACCGGATCCGCGCCACTCCGGAACGCCTCCAGAAGCTATCTGAGCAGCGCCGACGCCGGTTGCGTGTTGTGCGCGGTCATCTCTACTACGGCATTCATGAAGCTCTCCCGCAGGGAGCTACCTACATGACGGTGTTGCGCGAACCAGTGGCCAGATTTTTCTCGTCCTATTATTTTATTCAGCGCCGCCCGCTCCACCCGATGCATCGCAAGGTGACAACGGAGAAAGTCGGGGTTGAGGATTTCATCCGACTGACGCCGCGGCGCCAGAACCTGCAGTGCAGTTTGGTTGCCGGGATCAAGAACGACGGGACATCCGATGGGCGCGTGCTCGATCAGGCGAAGGCGAATTTAGAAAAATCCTTCAGCGTCGTTGGAATTTCGGAACGTTTCGAAGAAAGCCTGATGCTTATGGCCGAGACCTTTGGGTGGCAGATCCCTTTCTACGAAAACCGCAAGGTCGCAAAGACCCGGCCGCAGTTCGACCCGGTCGAAGTGGAAATGATTCGAGAGCACAATAGCCTCGACCTTGAGCTCTACGAGTTTGGAAAGAAGCTTTTTGAAGAAAGCCTGCGCAAGAATGAAGTCGCGGTCCGGGAAGGATTGGACGCTTTGCGCAAACTACCCAAGCCCGGTTCGGTTGAGAGCTTTTGTAACTCGACCCTCGGGGCGGGCCGTTTTCTGGTCAATAAGATCGCATCCGCCGTATGAAAACTCACCATCACCAGACTCACTCTTGCCGAGGACCGCTGGTCGGGCTCGTCCTTTTTCTCGCGCTCTCAATCTTTGCCGCCGACCTTGCACAATCGGCTGAAGGCCGCCGTCGGCGCGCCGATTCTCCCAATGTCAACGTCGTTCGCGATCTGGTTTATGAGCAGGTGGGTGGCCGGAGTCTGCGGCTCGACATCTATTCTCCCAAGACAATTACCGGCCCCTTGCCGGTTGTCTTGTGGATTCATGGCGGACATTGGGGCCGGGGTACTAAGGAGCAAAGGCAGCCCTTTGACCTGACGGCGCATGGTTACGCTGTCGTCAGCATCGAATATCGTCTCGCCGGCGAAGCGCCTTTTCCGGCGCAGATCGAAGACTGTAAAGCCGCGGTGCGTTGGCTGCGCGCGAACGCCGCCACTTATCATCTCGATCCAGATCATATCGGCGCCTGGGGACATTCCGCGGGAGGCCACCTGGCCGCGCTTCTTGGAACGTCTGGGGGAGTCGCCGCGCTGGAAGGGAATAGCGGTAATTTGAATTACTCAAGCCGCATCCAGGCCGTCTGCGCTATGTCGAGTCCGTTTGATCTCGTAAGCCTCTACGAGGAGGTGTCTAAGCCAGAGAGCGGCCCGGGCCGTCGCGCGAAAACCTTTATCGAAGAATTTTTGGGTGGATCGGCGGACCAGCGGATGGCTCTCGCAAAGGCTGCCAGTCCGACGACCTATATCTCGAAAGACGACGCAGCATTTCTCGTTATCCATGGAGAGAACGACATGTCCATTCCAGTCAGCCAAAGCGAAGAGTTTGTGGGGAAACTCAAGGCTGCCGGCGTCGACGCGACGCTTGAGATTGCGGAAGGACGAGGCCATGGCGTTGGGGCTCCCCAATATGCGGCTGAAATCACGAGCTTCTTCGACAAATACCTCAAGAACAACCCGCCCAAGTAAGGAGCCCGGCGACCTATGATGCTGATGCCGGTCCCCGCCTGCCGGCAGGCCCGTCTCGAGCCGCAGCGAATACTGGGAACTGTGGCACGGTGATGGCTTTAGCAATGAAAACATCCGCCGTCGTCGCAAAGATCTGGCAGGAAGCATGTCGGCTCGGCTATGATGCCTGTCGAAAGAAAGTGATCTCCGAAGGAAAATACCGTCAGCGATGAGTCAAAACATAACAGAGCCAACGAAAGCTCAGGGATCGGATCAGCCTGCCGGGGATCGGAATGGCCTGGCTCGCGGGTCGGAGGAAGCGGTTATCTTTCTTCATCTCCCGAAAACTGCCGGCACCACGCTGAATCGCCTGATTGAATGGGAATACCCGCTTTCGGAGATGTATTCGATCGATCCGGTGCTTTTTCGATGGTCCGCAGCGCACCTCCGCAAACTCTCGCCGGACCGGTTGAAGAAGACCCGCATGTTCAAGGGCCACATGCTATTTGGTCTGCATGAGGCCCTTCCTCAGCCGGCCACTTATATCACAGTCTTGCGCGACCCCGTGGATCGGGTGCTATCGGCCTTTTACTTCATGCGCAGCTACAAGCTGCATCCACTCTACTGGAAGATGC
>JBDTCM010000114.1:0-4350 GCA_039923575.1 Chthoniobacterales bacterium | reverse complement strand
CGCGCCTCGCGTGCTGTTTTCGGCGACTCGCCGAAAACTTCGTTGCGCTACGATCTCACGGACGACGACGAGCCCCTCTTGCGCGCCGCCGAAGAACCGTTTGGCGAGGCGCCAAACGGGGCACGCGAGTCGCGTGCGCTCCCCGGAGGCCTCGCAGCTTCGCGCGAACGCGTCATCGCCATCCACGGCGCGCGCGAGCACAACCTCAAGAACATCAGCCTAACGATCCCGCGCGATCAGATGGTCGTGATCACCGGCCTGAGCGGTTCCGGCAAATCGACCATCGCTTTCGATCTCCTTTTCGCGGAAGGCCAGCGCCGTTTTCTCGACAGCATGTCGCCCTATGCGCGGCAGTTCGTCGAGCAGTTAGAAAAGCCGGATGTCGATTTGATCGAAGGGCTCCCGCCGACGGTCGCGATCGAGCAGAGGGTCACGCGCGGCGGTGGCAAATCAACCGTCGCGACCGTCACCGAGGTCTACCATTTTCTCCGGCTGCTTTTTGCCAAGACCGGGACGCAATTCTGTCCGGATTGCGATCTGCCGGTGCAAAAGCAAAGCGTGGCGGCAATCGTGAAGCAGGTGGAGACGGCGGCGCGGCGCGGTCCGCTCAAGGTGCTCGCGCCGCTCGTGAAAGCGAGAAAGGGGTTTCACACCGAGGTGGCGCGCTGGGCCGAGCGCCAGGGCTTCGACACGCTCTATGTCGATCGCCAGCTCATCCCGGTCGCGCAGTTCCGCAAGCTCGAGCGCTTCAAGGAGCACACGATCGACGCGGTCGTCGGGATGATCGATGCGAAACGCATTTTAAAGGCGCGTAATCTGGTGCAGCGCGCCCTCGCCATCGGACGCGGCACGGCGCATCTGCTCGACGCAAAAAATCGCCTCACCGTTATGAGCACGGAGATGAGCTGCCCGGGTTGCGGGCGCGCTTTCGAGGAACTCGATCCGCGGCTGTTCTCATTCAATTCGCCCCACGGCTGGTGCGAGCCCTGCGCCGGTTTCGGTGAAATCTGGAACGAGAAGCTGCAGGCCAACGAAGAGGAGACGGGCGAGTCGATGCTCGAGAACGAACTCAACGCCGAGCGGCAGTTTGAGTCGGTCGATGAAGGCGAAGCGGTTCCGTGTCCCGAATGTCACGGCTCACGTTTGAATCCGGTCGCGCGCCACGTGCGTTTGCAGGGCAAAACGATTGATGAATTTGCCGCGCGCTCCGCGAGCGAAGCGCTCGCCCTCGTCGGGAAGCTCCGTTTTCGTGGAACGCAAAAAGTGATCGCGGCCGATCTCGTGCCGGAGATCGAGCAGCGTCTGCAATTCATGGATAACGTCGGGCTCGGTTATCTCGCGCTCGGGCGTTCCGCGAAAACCTTGAGCGGCGGCGAATCGCAACGCATCCGCCTCGCGGCCCAACTCGGCTCCAATCTGCGCGGCGTCCTTTACGTCCTCGACGAGCCGACCATCGGCCTGCATTCGCGCGATAACGAGCGCCTGCTCGAAACGCTCACCGCCCTGCGCGAAAAAGGGAATTCGCTCGTCATCGTCGAGCACGATGAAGAAACGATGCGACGCGCCGACCATATCATCGATCTCGGCCCGGGCGCGGGCGTGCATGGGGGGGAAGTGGTGGCCGAGGGGACCTTGCGCGACATCGAGAAAAACATGCAGTCGCAGACCGGCCGCTGTTTACGCGAGCCGCTTTGTCATCCGGTGCGGAAATCGCGTCGCTCGTTAGGCGAGGTGGAGCAATGGCTCGAGATTCGCGATGCGAAAGCGAACAATTTGAAAAACGTCGATGTCCGTTTCCCGATCGGCCGCCTCTCGGTCATCACCGGTATTTCCGGTTCCGGGAAATCCACCCTCATGCGTTCCGTTCTTCTCCCGGCGGTGCAGGCGGGTCTGGGGAACGCGCGCGAAAGAAAAGTTCGCGATGGCGAGGGCGCCATCGCCAGCGGGCGAGGCGCCCGCGCTCCCCAAATTACTGGCGCGGAGTTTCTCGAAGCGATCTACGAGGTCGATCAATCGCCGATCGGCAAAACCTCGCGCTCCACGCCCGCGACCTACATCAAGGTCTTCGACGAAATCCGGAATCTTTTCGCGCAGTTGCCCGTCTCGCGGGTGCGCGGCTACAGCGCGAGTCGGTTTTCCTTCAATACCGAGGGCGGGCGCTGCGAGACCTGCAGCGGGCAAGGCGTGCTCAAGCTCGAGATGAGTTTTCTCCCGAGCAGCTACGTGCCCTGCGAAGATTGCGGCGGGCAACGTTACAACGCACAAACGCTCGAGGTGCTCTACCACGAGCGCAGCATCGGTGACGTGATGAAGATGACGATCGCGCAGGCCGCGGATTTTTTTGCCGCCAACCAGAAGATCGCGCGTCCGCTCTCCTTGCTGGTCGAGACCGGCCTCGGTTATCTGCGACTCGGCCAGCCGAGTCCAACGCTGAGCGGCGGTGAAGCGCAACGGCTCAAGCTCGCGACGAAGCTGACTCGCGGGGTCGGGCGCGCGCAAAACGAGCGGCTGCGCAAAATGCGGACACCGAAATCGACGCTCTATCTACTCGAGGAACCGACCATCGGTTTGCACATGGCGGATGTGGAATTGCTCCTCAATGTTCTGCACCGCCTGGTTGATGACGGGAACACGGTCATCGTGATCGAGCACAACCTGAGTGTGATCGCGGAAGCGGATTACGTTGTCGATATCGGGCCGGAGGCGGGTTCGTTAGGCGGAGAGATCGTCGCGGTCGGGACGCCGGAGGAGGTGGCGAAAAATCGGTTGAGCCGGACGGCGCCGTTTTTGCGCGAGGTGCTGGCGCAAGGGCGAGCGGTATCCCGCGCTCTGTAGACGCTTCGCTCTGCGAAGCGCGGGGGAAGGGGGTGCTTGCAGAGGTGGCTGCATTGCCCCCGCGCTTCGCAGAGCGAAGCGTCTACATTTGCCGCCCGTTCCAATCTCGCGGAAGGTCGCGCGCCGGATGTTTGCTTACTACCTGCACGATCTCGATCCGTTCATCTTCCATATCTGGGGCAATTTCGGTCCGCGCTGGTATGGGATGGCTTACGTGGCCGCGTTCGCCGGCGGTTACTGGCTCCTGTGCGTGCTCGCGCGACGCGGCTACACGCAGCTGCGCGTCGAGCAAGTAGGCGACTTCATTACCTGGGCCGCGCTCTTCGGCGTCATGCTCGGCGGGCGGCTCGGCTACGTCCTGTTTTATCGCCCGGAAATGTTGCTCGATCCGCTCTCGGTCGTGCGCGTCTGGGAAGGCGGCATGTCGAGCCATGGCGGGATGATCGGACTGATCGTCTTCACGTTTTGGTATGCGTGGCGCCACAAAATTTCCTGGACCAACCTCGGTGACAACCTCGTCGTGGTGGCCCCGATCGGGTTGTTTTTTGGGCGCTGCGCGAATTTCATCAACGGTGAGCTTTATGGCCGGGTCACAAGCGTGCCGTGGGCGATGCTTTTCCCGAAAGAATTGCTCGAACCGCAAAACGCCGCCGAAGCCGATCGCGCCTTGCTCGCGGTCCGACAGATCAATCCCAGCCTAACGACTCCGGAAGCGATCGTGGACGGGTTGCATTCCCATCCGCAGCTCCGCGAGGTGCTGCGTCCTATCCTGACCCCGCGCCATCCGTCGCAGATCTACGAGGCGCTGCTCGAGGGCGTGCTGCTCTTTATCATCCTCTGGCTGGTGCGCACGCGGACCCGTCAGCCCGACGGCGTCCTGACCGGATTGTTCTTTGTCTGTTACGCCATCTTCCGGATCGTGGTGGAGAATTTCCGCGAACCGGACGCATCGCTCATCGCGGGATTTACGCGCGGACAATTTTTTTCCTTTTTCCTGATTGCGATTGGACTGGCGTTTATCATCGTCGGGAAGATCAGAAACCGGCGCGCCGCGTCCCCGGCGCTTGCCACGCATCTCTCGCACTAGAACACGCACGAGCCTGGACGCGCGGAACCGCGTCCCTCCGGAGGGACCTGCTTCTGCAGGTCCGTGTCGGGAACGCACGCGAGGTGAATAACGAGGCCGGGCGACGCGTCTGCACTTTCGTTTCCCGCCAGTTCCGCTATTACTAACCGAGCATGACGGACCTGATTTTTCCGCTGCATTTCCTCGCGGCCGGCGGCCTCGTTTTTTCCTTCGAGCACGCCACCGTCGCGGGAAAGGTGGTGCTCTTCTTCCTTGCCATCGGCTCGATCTTCAGCTGGTCGGTCATGGTGACGAAGATGCGCGTAGTGCAATTCGCGCGGAAGCAGAGCGACCGGTTTCTCGCCGCTTTCCGGCAAGATCGGCAGCCGCTGCGCCTCTTTGAATCCAATGTTCGTTTTTCCGGCTCGCCGGTTTTTAACGTTTATCGC
>JBDTCM010000113.1:0-10373 GCA_039923575.1 Chthoniobacterales bacterium | reverse complement strand
CTGTTCGACAGCGACGCGGTCGGCGGAATCCCGGAAACATTGCCGGCCTGCGGGGTGGTCACCTGCACAACCGAGCCGATCAATCTCACCCCCGGTCGCTGCTACATTAACCTCGCGCTTTTTCGCGGCACGGCGATGGCCGATCACATCGAGCTGGCCGCGTCGTTCGATGTCGAGGCGGACGAATTTTATCGCACCGGCCGGGTGCCCGCGCGCGAGTGGGTGCTCTGTCTGCTTCAGCATCAGTGGTCCTTCAACGAAAGCGCGCCGTGAAGGAGATTATCCCGAGCGACGAAGTTCGTTTTCATCCGCTCTCGTTTCAGGATGAAGCGGGGCGGCTTTTCCAATGGCGCGGAGGTTTGTATCGCGGGATCAGCGCCGGCAAAGCCCCCTTCTTCGCCAATCTGTTACAGGGTGAAGCCGGCAACGCGCTGGTCGCGCAGGGGCTCCTCATTGAAACGGACGTGACGCCTTATGCTTTGGAGGATTTCGAGCTGGTCGTGAGTCATCGGCTTCTGCCCTTCGCGTCGTATCCCTTCGAGTGGTGCACCGCGATGTTCAAGGCAGCCTGCCTAACGATCATCAATCTCGCAGTCGGTCTGGCCCGCCACGACCTCATGCTCAAGGATGCGCATCCCTGGAACGTGCTTTTCGACGGCTGCCGCCCAGTTTGGATCGATCTCACCTCCATCGTCTCCGCGCAGGGCAATCGCATCTGGCCGGCGGAAAACGAGTTTTACGACAACTGCCTCCATCCCCTCCAACTGATGGCCCAGGGCCGCGGCAAACTCGCCCGCGCCATCATCGCCGAAAGTGAAATCGTGCAGCGGGGAGATCTTGAGCAGCTCGGCGGTTCGCGTTCGCTCTTGATTGATGTCACGACCGCGTTGCTCAGTCACGTCCCCGAGGCAAAACGCAAAGTCGTGCGCAAGACGTTGCGTCCGCTGCGTGCGGTCGTGAGCCGCAAGAGCGGCCCGGCGGCAACCGTCCCGCTTTGGCAACGGCTCGAACACATCCGGCAGGAGGTCGAAAACATCGAAGTGCCGTTCGGGGAAGCGAAGGCCTCATCGCACACTTTTAAGCCTAACGAGCAGTGGGACGCGAAACGGCGCAGCGTGCACCAGATTCTGCGCCAGACGATGCCGCGCACCGTGCTCGACATCGCGAGCGGCTCTGGCTGGTACAGCGAACTCGCGGCGCATTTCAGCGAAAATGTCGTCGCCTTCGACACCGATCCGGAAGCCGTCGGGCGGCTCTTTCCCAGCGCGCAAGCGCGGGGGCTTTCCGTTCTGCCGTTGATCATGGATTTCACCCGACCGACGGCGGCGCGCGGCCTCGCCAACCACTCGCACATCGCGGCGACCGAGCGCTTCCCGTGCGAGATGGTGCTGATGCTCGGATTTTTGCACGATCTGGTCTTTCGTTATCGCCGCCTCGGGCTGAACGAAATTTGCGATGGGCTGGCGCTGTTTTCGAAACGCTGGCTCGTGGTGGAATTCATTCCCGGTGACGACCCGGAGGTGGGTGCACTCTGGTCGGATTGGTTTGCGGGCTACACCCTCGAGAATTTCAAGCACGCGCTCAGCCGGCATTTTTCCCGGATCGAGGTCCTGCCCTCGCATCCCGAGGCGCGCGTCCTTCTCTTCTGCGAACGATGAAAGGGTTTCTCAAATCGACCGCGCAGGCGCTCCTTCCGCGGTCGCACTTCGAGCGACACCCGGAGTTTGTCAGGCTCGTGACCGCGCCCGCCCAGAAACCTTGATGAAGCAGGAATCGTTCGCCTCAGGCATTCGCAATCGCGCCCGGGGCGCGTGGCATTTTGCCGCGCGGGCCGTGCGCAGATTGCAGTCGGTCGTCTCCCCGCCGCCGCTCATTCTTTGTTACCACCGGGTCTTCGAACCCGAGTCCGATCCGCATTTGCTTTCGGTCAGCCCGGATCGATTCCGGGAACAACTCGAAGTCGTCAGGCGGATCGCTCAGCCGCTCGCTCTCGATCAACTCTGCGAGGCCCTGGAGGAGAAAACTCTGCCCCGCCGCGGCGTCGTCCTGACCTTCGACGACGGCTACCTCGACAACCTCGAAAACGCTCTGCCGCTGCTGCGCGCCGCGGAAATTCCCGCGACGATCTACATCGCGACCGGTTACGTCGGAACGAAGCGCGAATTTTGGTGGGACGATCTCGAGCGGCTCACCCTGGGCGCGCAAAATCTGCCGCAGGTTTTGCAACTCCAGATCAACGGGCGCGCTTTCGAATGGAATCTCACCGGCGACGACACGAAGAGCCGCGGCTGGGACTTTCTGATCGAGCCTAACGAGCGCACGCCGCGCCAGCGTCTTTTTTGCGATCTGCACGCCGCCTTGCGGCCGCTCGCGGCCTCGCGGCAGGAGGAAGTGCTCAACCAGTTGCGTTCCGTCACGAATACCCCGCTCGCCGCGCGGCCCTCCTACCGATGCATGGCCCCGTCGGAATTGAAAGCGCTCGCCGCCGAAACCCTCATCGCCCTGGGCGCGCACACTATCTCGCACTGCGATCTGGTCGCTCGCACCGCCATCGAACAGCAAACCGAGATGGCGGGCAGCCAGAAGCAACTCGAGGAATTTATCGGCCGTCCGGTGGCGCATTTTTCCTATCCTTATGGCTCCTGCCACGACGAACTGGTTGCGTCCTGCGCGGCCAGCAGTTTTCGCTCGGCCGTGAGCTGCGACGAGCTGCCGGTGGAGCGCGGCGCTCATCCGCATTGCCTGCCGCGTTTTCTGGTCCGCAACTGGAAGGGCGCGGAGTTCGAACGACGGTTGCAGGAGTTTTTCCGTGGCTGAAAAGAGACCCGACATCCTGCTCGTGAGCACGAGCGACCGGGCCGGGGGCGCGGAGCAGATCGCGCTCAGCCTGCTCCAGGGTTACCGCGCCGCCGGCGGCCGGGCGGCGCTCGCGGTCGGGACGAAATTGTCGCGTGATCCCGACGTGCACCAGATCCCGCGCAATGCGCTGCGGACTTCGTTAGGCGGAATGACGCAATCTTTACTCGCGCGGCGAGTGCGCGTTCTGCCCAAAATCACGCACGAACTTTCGCGGCTGGGCGATTTGCCTAACGAGTTCGATCGCTGGCGCGGCCGGGAACCGTTTCATTATGCCGGCACGCGCCGGTTGCTCGAGCTGGCTGCTTTTCAGCCGCAGCTCGTGCACGCGCATAATCTGCATCGGGATTATTTCGATCTGCACTTCCTCCCCGAGCTCTCGGCGCGAGTGCCGCTCGTTTTGACGTTGCACGACGCCTGGCTGCTGAGCGGGCATTGCGCGCATTCCTTCGCCTGCGAACGCTGGCAGACGGGTTGCGGCGAATGTCCCGATCTCACCATCCCGCCCGCCATCACGCGCGACGCGACCGCTTTCAATTGGCAGCAGAAACGCGAAATCTATGCGCGCAGTCATTTCTATGTGGCCGCGCCATCGCGCTGGCTGCTCGACAAATTGGCGCCATCGATCCTCGCGCCGGCCGTGATTGAAAGTCGCGTCATCCCCAACGGAATCGATCTCGAAGTGTTTCGCGCGGGCGATCGCGTTGCGGCGCGCACGCGTCTCGGTTTGCCGGCGGACGCGGACATCTTGTTGTTCACGGCCTTGAGTATCCGGGAAAATGTCTGGAAGGATTACGCCACTTTGCGCGGCGCGATCGCGCGCCTGGCGGAGCGTCGCCCCGCGCGACCGCTGGTTTTTCTCGCCGTCGGCGAAGAGGCGCCTAACGAGAAGATGGGGGACGCCGAGATTCGTTTCGTTCCGTTTTTGGAAGACAACCGGCGGGTCGCGGAATTTTATCAGGCGGCCGATCTCTACCTGCATGCGGCGCGAGCGGATACCTTTCCTACTTCCATTCTCGAAGCGCTCGCGTGCGAGACGCCGGTCGTCGCGACCGCCGTCGGCGGCATCCCGGAACAAATTATCGATCAAGAGACCGGTTGCCTGACTCCGCCGGGCGAAGCGGAGGCGATGGCGGACGCGATCGGGCGATTGCTCGACGATCTGGCGCGGCGGCGCGTGATGAGCGCGCGGGCCGGAGAAGAAGCGCGGCGGCATTTCGGACGCGAGCGCATGGTTGCGGATTATTTGCAATGGTTCGGCGAAATCCTGCACGGATGAAAATCAGCGTCGTCACTCCATCGTCCCGAAGGGACTCAGAGAGAATAGCCGGGGGTCGAAGAGGGTAACGCCATGCCGACCCCGGTCGAAGCGCACCTCTCCGGCCGCGGCCGGGGCCGTGACCATCCATGTCCCGTCACCGGGGGTGGTCGCTTCGCTCGACCCCCGGCTAATTTCTCTCATCCCTCCGGGATGAGGGGGCGTTCTCTGAGGCGATTCCATGTATTCATTGCAGCCGTCCGGCTCGTTGAATCGATCGGGGCACATTTCCCAGAACAACGCGGGACATGCCTGTGAAGATAAGCGTCGTCACCCCATCGTTTAATCAAGGCGCATATCTCGAGTCGACCTTGCGTTCACTTCTGGCGCAGAATTATCCCGATCTCGAGCTGATCGTGATCGATGGCGGGAGCACCGACCAAAGCGTCGAGATCATCCGGCGTTATGCGGCTTCAATCAGTCATTGGGAGAGCGAGAAAGACCGCGGGCAAAGCCACGCGCTGAATAAAGGCTTTGCCCATGTTCATGGCGACATCTGGTCGTGGTTGAACAGTGATGACCTGCTCGAACCCGGCGTGCTGCGGCGCGTCGCCGGCGTGTTCGCGGAGAATCCGGAGGCCGGCGTAGTCTATGGCGATTGCGTTTACGTCGGTGAAGACGGCGAAACGGTGATCGAGAAATTCCCGGGCGAGCCCTATTCGCGGCTGCGTCATCTCGCCCATCGTTTCATCGCGCAACCTTCCTGTTTTTTTCGCACCAGCATGGTTCCGCCGGCGGTGCGCGAGGATCTGCATTACTGCATGGACTACGATCTCTGGCTCCAGCTTTCCGCGCGTGGAGTGAAATTTCATTATGTGCCGGAAGTCTTTTCGCGCTACCGGCTGCACGATCAATCCAAGTCGGTCCGCGCGCTGGTCGCGTTGCACGCCGAGATCGTGGAGAAAATTTACCGGCCGATTTTGCGCCGAGGCGCCTCACGCGAGGAGCGCGCGGCGATCGCCGAGGCGGCCGGCGACATGATTCATCAACTGAATTCGTTAGGCGCGCGCGGCGCGGTTTTGCGCACGCTCCTCTTCTACCTGGTCGAGACGCGCGTTTTGCCGAGCGCTGCGCTCGTTAGTCTGGGCCTGCAGGCGATCGTCGGTCCGGGCGCGGTGCGGGTGATTCAGCGCTGGAAAGGCCGGGCGTGAGAATCGCGATCGATTTCTCGACCCTCGACCACCTGCAAATGACGGCGGGTCACTATCGCTACGCCGTCCAGCTCGTGCGCGGTCTGGCGGCGATCGCCGGCGATCAGGAATTTCTCCTCCTCGGTTCGCAGCGCGAGCCGGTGGAGGAGTTGAGGGACATTTTCGGCCGCGGTTCGCGCTGGATTTATCGGCGCAAAATTCCCTGGCGCCATCGTGGCGCACCGTACGCCGATGAACTGGGATTTTTGCGGCATTTTCTCGGCGGGCGGATTGCGTTGCTCCATGTCCTGCACAATCTCATTCCGCTCGTCGCGCGTTGTCCGGTGATCGTGACCAAGCACGACCTGATTGAAGAAATACTTCCCGAATACGAAGCGACCCGGCGCGATCCGATCTACCGCGTCGTGCGCCACCGCATCAAAAAGCGGGCCGATCGCATCATCTGCATCTCTCAAACAACCGCCAAAGATCTGGAGCGTTTCTGGGGGATCGGGCCGGAGCGGAGTGTAGTGATTCATCACGGCGTGGAAGAGGATTTTTTCGCCGATCCGGGCGAGGATCTCTTGCCTCAGCACCCCGTTTTTGACTCGGGTGCCGAAATCCTGGTGTCGCCCTACAACCTGGAGCCGCGCAAAAATCTGCGGACGCTGGTTGAATCGCTCGCGGTGCTGCGTCGCGATTTTCCGAAACTCAAGCTCGTCCTGTTTGGGCGCGGTTTGCTCACGCCCGAGCGAGAACAAAACTTCGAGCGGCTGATCGACGATTTGGACTTGCAGGATGCGATCGTCCGCCTTGGAGTCGTCTCCGACGCGATGCTCAAACAAATTTATCGTCGCGCGGATGTTTTTGTTTTCCCGTCTTTGTATGAGGGCTTCGGGCTTCCCGTTCTGGAGGCGCTCGCCTGCGGGGCTTGTGTGCTGGGCGGAGACACGGCCGCGACGGCGGAAGTGGCGGGCGAGGCGGCGGAGTTGGTGGACACGTCTGATCCGGCGAAGCTGGCGGCGGCCCTGGCCAAACTATTGCGAAATCCGGAGCGCCGCGCGGCACTGCGCCGAGCGGGGCCGTTGCGCGCACGCCAATTTCCGCTGGAGACGATGGTGCGCCGAACCTGGGAGACGTATCTTGAAGTGATGAACGCCGGACGGATTGCCTAACGAATCATGGCGCATTATCTCATTACCGGTGGCGCGGGTTTCATCGGTTCTCATTTGGTGGAGTGGCTGCTGGCGGCGGGCCATCGCCTGACGGTCGTCGATGACTTCAGCACTGGGAGCCGGGACAATCTGCCGGCGCATCCCGAGCTCGCGATCGTGGCGCACGATCTTCTTGCCCTAACGAGAGAACATCTCGCCGGTCCCTTCGCTGCGGTGGCGCATCTGGCCGCGCTCCCCTCGGTCAACGATTCCTGGACGCAGCTTGTCAAAGCCCATGCGATCAATCTCACCGGCACGGTGCGCGTGATCGAACTGGCGCAACAATTGAAGATTCCACGCCTCGTCTTCGCCAGCTCGGCGGCGGTTTACGGCGACACCGACGTTGTTCCGATCGAGGAAATGCAGCGTTTGCGCCCGACTTCACCCTATGGCTTGCAAAAAAAGTCGAGCGAAGAGTATGGACAGCTTTTCGCGGGCCGAAATTTTTCCTTCGTGGCGCTGCGTTTTTTTAATGTCTTCGGACCGCGCCAGGTCGCGAACTCCCCCTACTCGGGCGTGATCACAAAATTCGTGCAGGCGATGCGCGAGAATGAACCGGTCACAATTTTCGGAACGGGCGGGCAGACGCGGGACTTTGTTTACGTCAAAGACGTCGCCAGCGGCATCGCTCGCGCCCTTGAAGTCCCTGGCCTGGATCCGTTCACGGTCTGCAATCTCGGCCGCGGCAGCGCGGTCTCTATCCGACAGCTGGCCAGGACGCTGCGCGCATTTTTCCCGGACTGGCAAAAGCCATCGCGCGACGCTCCCGCGCGGCTCGGAGACATTGTTCATTCGGTGGCCGATATCTCGGTGGCGCAGAGGTTGTTGTCCTACCGGCCGCGCTATACGCTGGAGTCGGGCCTGGCCGAGATGCTGGCGCTGGTAAAATAAGCTGCGCTCTGCGCGGAACTTGCTTCATCTCCGTTGGTCAACGAGTCAGGCCCGCCTGCCCAACGTGAGCTCCCAACCTTTCCAAGTCGCCAAGATCGGATTCTGAAATGGCCGTTTTCCTGCGCGATACGCCGATCAAACGCAAGCTGATGCTGGTCATCCTGCTGACCAACGGCTTCGTCCTTTTGCTCATGGGCAGCGCGCTCATTACCTACGAGCTGGTCACTTTTCGGCGTTCGCTCGCGACGAACATGGGCGTGCTGGCCGATATCATCGGCGCCAACAGCACCGGCGCGATCGCTTTCCAGGACAAGCGGAGCGCGCAGGAAATTCTGGCCGCGCTCGCGGCCGAGCATCAGGTGACGAGGGCCGCGATTTACGATCAGGATGGAAACATTTTCGCCCGTTTCCCGACCACGCTGAATCTCGCGAGTTTTCCGAAACGCCCGCGTGAAGATGGTTATCGTTTTGAGCGCGCGCATCTCGCGATGTTTCAGCCCATCCTGCAGGAGCGCACCCGCCTTGGGACGATCTATTTGCAGGCGGATCTGGGCGAAATGTATTCCCGCTTTATCGTTTACGGGCTGCTCCTTCTTTTCGTCGGCGCCGCTTCGTCGTTAGGCGCGATCGCCGTCACGACCACCCTGCAACGACGCATCTCGGTCCCGATTCTCGAGCTCGCGCGGGTCGCCGGTTCGGTCTCGGATCTGCCCGATTACTCGGTCCGGGCAGTCAAGCACGGCAACGACGAAATCGGATACCTGACCGACGCTTTCAACCGCATGCTCATGCGCATCGGCGAGAGCAACGCCGCGCTCGCCGCGGGCGAAGAACGGCTCCGCCTCGCGCTCGAAGGCTCCCGTACCGGGACGTGGGACTGGAACATCGCCACCGGACTGATCAGCTGGGACGATCATATGTATCCGCTTTTTGGGCGGGCCCGGGAAGATTTCGACGGGACGATGGAATCGTTTCTCCAGATCGTGCATCCCGAAGATCGCGCCCAGCTGGAGCGCGCCACGCAAGAGGCGATCGAGGGCAAACGCACCATCGACGTCGATTTTCGCATCGTCGGTCTCGACGGCGCGATTCGGCACATGTCGACGCGCGGCCGGGTCTTTTACGACGCGGTCGGCAACGTGGTGCGAATGAGCGGCGTGAACATGGACATCACCGCGAGCAAAGAGAACGAAGAGGAACTCAGCCGTGCCAAGGAAGCGGCGGAAGCGGCCAACAAAGCGAAAGATAATTTCCTCGCCATCCTGAGCCACGAGCTGCGGACGCCTCTCGCGCCCGTCCTCGCGACCGTCGCCATGCTGGAGGAGGATGAGACCATTCCCGACCACATCCGGCGCGAGTTGGAGTTGATCCGGCGCAACATCGAAGTCGAAGCGCGCCTGATCGACGACCTGCTCGACGTCACCGGGATCATCCGCGGCAAGCTCGAGTTGAATCGGCAGCCGGTGGATGTTCGGCCCTTGCTCGAACACGCGATGCAGGCTTACTGCGCCGGCGCGGCCGCGCAAAAGAAGCTGCGCGTTTCCATTCAAGTCATCGCGACCGAGACACACGTGCTCGCGGATAGCTCGCGCATCACGCAGGTTTTTTGGAATTTGCTCCAGAACGCCTGCAAGTTTACGCCCGAGTCCGGTGAGATTTACGTGCGGGTTTACAACGAATTCGCCGGGTCGCGCAGCGCCGGGCCGGAACATTTCGGCCCGGATCTGATCGTCGAGATCAGGGACACGGGCATCGGGATCAGCCCGGAAACGATGCCGCGCATTTTTAACGCCTTCGAACAAGGGGAGCGATCACGGACGCGCGTCTTTGGCGGGCTCGGTCTCGGGTTGGCGATCAGCCGTGCGATTATCGAATTGCACGACGGCAGCATCACCGCCGAAAGCGAAGGCCGGAACAAGGGGGCGAAATTTATCATCCGCTTGCAGACGGTCGAATCCGCCGCGGTCGCGAGCGCTGGTCTGTCGTTCGGAGGTACGGCGTCCGCCGCGGTCTCGGCGCGCGCGCTGCGCATCCTCCTGGTCGAAGATCATTCTGATACGGCGCAGCAATTGACGCGCTTGCTCAAACGCGCGGGTCACGAAGTGACCTGGGCCGGCAGCATCAGCCAGGCTCGCTCCCTCATTGCCAGGACCGGGAGTGACAACGCGGAACGCGGTTTCAACATTTTGATCAGTGACCTCGGGTTGCCCGATGGTAGCGGGCACGATCTCATGCGCGACCTGGCCAGCCGCCAGGCAATGCCGGGGATCGCGCTCAGCGGTTACGGCATGAAGGAGGACATTCTCGATAGCATGGCGGCCGGCTTCTCGCGCCACATCACCAAGCCGGTCGATTGGCAGGAACTGAAAATCGCGATTCAGAAAATCGCGGCAGAACAGGAAGCCTAGCGCTGGAAACAGCGCGCCGGGCCGTCTGGCGACCTCGTTAGGCCGGGTTGGGGAGTTGGCATCGGGGCCTTGTCTCGAGGACGCTTCTCCCTATCCTTTGGGAAACATCAACCAGAGGAGGAAATCATGAAGAAGTGGTTCTTCGAGGCGGATTATCTACAATCCTGCAACTGCGATTACGGTTGCCCCTGTGAATTCTCGGCTCCGCCGAGTCCGGGTTTCTGCGAGGGGCTGGGCGTCTGGCGGATCGACCAGGGCGAGTATGATGGACTTTCCCTCAAGGGCACCGGTCTTGGCTTCGCCGCCAAATGGCCGGGTGGGATCCACGAAGGCAGTGGAACAGTGCTCCTTTTTGTGGACGAAAAAGCCTCGCCGCAACAACGCGACGCGCTGCTCGCGATCGGCTCCGGACAAGCGGGCGGCCTTCCGTTCGAGATCCTGGCTACGACCTTCAGTACGCTCCTGGAACCGCGTTTCGTGCCCTTCGATTTCCACCTCGACGGTTTGAAAAGCTCCGTTCGATAGGGCGATGAGTTTCAGATCGCACTGGAGCCGA